>SXOY01000359.1 GCA_005776545.1 Planctomycetia bacterium
ACAGATGGACTGGTGAGGTTGCTTGCGCCGATGCTGCCCCATACTGCGGATGAGGCGTATCGCGCGTTGTTGAAGGTTGATCCGAAGGAAGCGGCGACCACGGTGCATACTAAGGAATTTATCGCGGGATATGGCGTTGCACGATCGGACGCATGGGCCAAAGTGTTTGAAGCACGCGAGGCCACTTTGGGAGCACTTGAGAAAGCCAAAGAAACTCATGGAATTCGTACCAAGAGCGTGAATCCAAAAACTGGCAAGGAAGAGGAGAAACTGCAGTTTGATGTCATGGACTTTGGCTTTGCACTTTCTGATCCCGATGGCGGACTGAAAGCGTTTGATCCAGTTGATCTGGCGGACTTCATTGGCGTTTCGCGGATTACATTGGATGCGAAGGCTCAATCGCTGCAACTGCTGGATTTGCGGCAGGAGCCGCAATGCGAGCGGTCCTGGCGGCGAGATGGCACGGTCAAGCTGAGGGCGGACGGATCGTTGCTCACGGATCGAGATGCACTTGCGGTAGGCATCTGATCGGAAGTCCGTTTATTCCGACTGTGCGGCTTATGCCGTTGTTTCTACTCCACACGGCGCTTGCTAGGTGAGGGGCGAGAATGTGGCGTTTTTGCAACATGACCACTTAACTTGCGTGCAAAGTGGGCCGATTCACTGCCCTATGAGCGAGAAAACACCAGGTCGCACTTCCGGACAGAAGACCCCAATTCCCAGCAGTGAATTGCCGAGTGCGGTGGAGGGGTTTTCGAAGTTGGCAGCTTCGCTCAATCGCGTGCTTGATTCAAGCCTGCGCGATGTTGTGTGTACTTTGCGAGATATTGACAATGCGCGAGCCGATGGTCGGCAAGACCTACTGAATGTGCTCTCTGAAAAACTGGAGTCCTCAAGCAGTAACTTGCAGGAGGTCTCTGAATTGGTGCACACGGCGATGCAGGGATCGAGTGTTCCGATCGGGTCGTCGATGTCGACGCTCAGGAGACCGGTCGATGTGTCTGAGGCTGTGCACCATGCATGTGATGTGGTCAAGATGCACACTCCGGAACTGGCGATTCAATTCAGTGTTGAACTGAGTTCGAATGTCGGAGTGATTCCGTCGGGGTCGCTATATGCCGCGATTCTCGCAGGTTTGCGGCACAGTGCGCACAGCATTGAGAATGCCGGTGGCAGTGGAACTATCAAGATATCGGTACGCCTGAAGACACTTGCGTTACCCACGCACAACTATGAAGCTGTTGAACTTGTGATCGAAGATGATGGTAATGGACCGGTGGATGATGACGGCGTGAGCGGGAGTATTTCGCTGTGCAAGGCGATTGTGAATGATGCGGGTGGAGCGATGGAACTGAAGACCAACGGTGGTCGTGCTCCGCGCGTGGGTAGTAGTTTGAAGATGAATGTGCCCAAGCCGATTGACTGGGGTTCGGTTACGCTCGGAAAGAAATCAGCCTGAAAAACACACCAATGTCTGGCAATTGTCGAATTCTGGTGGTGGATGATGATCCGATCGTCGCTGAGTCGCTCGCGGATTTTCTGACGCGCGAGGGTTTTGAAACCGCGACTTCGCTTAATTCCTCAGAGGCTCGTGCTGCGCTCGCCGGGCGAGCGTTTGGGCTTGTGATCTGCGATGTCTCGCTGCCGGGGATGAATGGCGGAGATATGCTGCGCGAGATTCGAAGCAAGCATCCGGGTACGGCCGTCATCATGATCTCCGGGTATGGGACTATTGAATCTGCTGTTGAGGCACTGCGCCACGGCGCAGTGGACTATCTCACCAAGCCGGTTGTTGATATGGAACTGCGAGCTGCGGTGCAGAGGGGATTGCAGCAGCATGCGCTCATGTCAGAAAACGTGAACCTGCGCCAGCAGCTTGATCGAAAGTACGGGCTTGACAACGTCCTGGGATCAGATTCGCGGATGCACAAGATATTCGAGCTGGTTGAGGCGGTTGCCCCAACTCGGACGACGGTGTTGATGTCGGGCGAGTCGGGCACTGGCAAGTCGTTGATCGCGCATGCAATTCACCTTCGCAGTCCTCGCAAGAGTGCTCCATTTGTGGAGATCGCGTGTGGATCGATTCCAGAGACTCTGCTCGAATCTGAGTTGTTCGGCCATGTAAAGGGTGCGTTTACCGGGGCCTATACGGATAAACAGGGCAAGTTTCTTGCCGCCCACGGTGGAACGATTTTTCTGGACGAAATCAACTCGGCTCCACCGTCGATGCAGTTGAAACTGCTCCGGGTATTGCAAGAGCGTAAGTTCGAGGCGGTTGGTAGCACTCAGACCATTGAAGTCGATGTTCGAGTGATCCTCGCTACCAATCAGTCTTTGGAACAGCTAGTTGCGGATGGCAGATTCCGGCAGGATTTGTACTATCGAATCAATGTGGTGAAGATCGATTTGCCGCCACTGCGAGAGCGAATTGCGGATGTTCCGACGCTGGCAGAGGCCTTTTTGGTGAAGCACAGTGCGGAACTTGGCAAGCAGATCGTGGGCTTTACACCAGCAGCGCTCGACACATTGCGGAGGTATTCGTACCCCGGCAACGTGCGTGAATTGCAGAACATTATTGAGCGAGCTTCTGTGTTGTCGCGTTCGCAGATGATTGATGTGAACGACTTGCCTTCGCATGTAGTGGACGACCGCACAGTTGTTGGCAAGATGCCGCGGGCAGTGGTGGACGAGGATTCACCCTGGGTTCCTATGTCGCTTGAGGAAGCACTGCGAGACCCAGAGAAGCGGATTTTGTCACAGGCACTGAAATCAAATAATTTCAATCGCCAGAAGACAGCCGATCAATTGGGTATCAATCGGACAACTTTGTACAAGAAGATGAAGGCGTACGGCATGCTCGATGGCGAAGAGGATGGCCGACTGGCTGGATAAGGACAGAGAAGTGGAAGCGGGGGTGCAAGCTTCCGTACAATCAGGCGCATCAAGAGAGGCGGTAGGTACCGCCCGGCAACCGAGCCTCAGAAGTTATTTCTGGCCGCGGTGCCGAGAGCCCTGCACGGGGATCGATGCGGTTCGGCGGCTGGCAAGAGCCAGAATGACCGAGCAACAAGCCGCTGGCGTACAGCGCTCCCGTGATCAGGTAGGGTATTGAGACACGTGTAGAGCCAAGTCATGCATTTGCGGGAACTATTCAATCAACACCGGACGACGTTTTCGTTCGAGTTCTTTCCGCCAAAGTCATCTGAGGCTGCGGAAGAGTTGTTTGCATCGATTGCGGCATTGGTGCCACTAAAGCCGACGTTTGTGTCCGTTACCTACGGAGCAGGCGGAACCACGCGGGAATTGACTCATGACCTTGTAGTGCGGCTGAAGAAAGAAACGACGCTTGATCCGGTTGCGCACTTGACAGGGGTGGGACACAGCGAGAAAGACATTGAAGCGATTCTGCGGCGCTATTCGACTGCGAAGATATCGAACATTCTTGCGCTTCGCGGCGATGCACCAAAGGCGGCGGGCACTGAAGGCGAATTCAAACATGCCGTTGATCTGGTGAAGTTCATCAAGGGGTTCAACGAGCGACACGCGTCGGGAAAGAACAAGGGGTTTGGAATCGCGGTGGCTGGGTATCCCGAAGGGCATCCGGGGACGCCGAATCGATTGGTCGAAATGGACCATTTGAAAGCGAAGGTTGAGGCGGGCGCAGATGCGATAGTGACGCAGTTGTTTTTTGATAATCGGGATTTTCTGGATTTCAGAGATCGCTGCCGCATTGCAGGGATTCGCGTGCCGATTGTCGCGGGGATCATGCCGGTCACGAGTATCTCCGGGTTGAAGCGGATTGTTGAGTTGGCGGCGGGGGCACGGGTTCCAGCGTCGCTGCTGCGAGCGTTGGCGCGAGCCGAAGCAAGCCCGGAAGGGGTGCGGCGGGTAGGGCAGCACTGGGCGACGGAGCAGTG
>SXOY01000034.1 GCA_005776545.1 Planctomycetia bacterium
CACGTGGCCCAGTGTGTGCTGTGCATACACCGAGCCATATTCAAGCATCACTTTCAGCTCGGTGCCACCTTCAAAGCCGAAGGGCTTGTCGGTCAAGAGCATCGCAACCCGCGGCCCATCCAATTCATGGGTTCCGATTCCCCAGCCATTCCCATCACCCGAATCAATCAGGTTACTGGCGCGAAGATCAGTACGCATCTGTTGGTGATTGGCCCAGGACCACACGAACTTCAGAGTTTCCTTCTGTGTCGGGTCCGCAACTGAAATCACCTCAATCGCCACGCCAGTCAGCACCGCGTTGCCATTTGGGGCACGCCCGGGCCGCCCGTTATTGAAGCTCTCATGACCCATCGCCTGAATCGCCACGGCGGACAAGTTCACCTTGTCAGTACGAAGTGTAATGACATGCGAGTCCTTGTCGGGATTTGCTCCTGATGCGAGAACCGATCCATCTTCCAATACCGCGAGCGTTGAGCCGTTGGTCGATTCTGCGGCGATAGCCCTGGGCGCATCCCAGGACAAATTCGCAGCTCCTTCGATCGCCGCAAAAAACGCTTTTCGCTGCACTTCATCCTCTGGTGTCGAAGTCTTCAACTCCTCGCCAAGTTTTTCCTTGCGGGCTTTCATACGCGCGAGTTCAGCAGTCTGCTCCGCACTTGGAAGCATCATCAGCGGCTCAAACGCCCTGTTCGCATCCGTTCGCTGGTCATACAAACCCGGTTCTTCAATTGAGTTGAAGTACGCGTACATCGAGAAAAACTCTTTGGCAGAAATGGGGTCATACTTATGATCGTGACACCGGGCGCACCCCACCCCCATCCCCAGAAACACGCTGCCGGTCGTACTCACGCGATCAACTGCATACTCAACCAAATACTCTTCAGCGATCGCTCCGCCCTCATCTGTCGTTGTGTGGTTGCGATTGAATCCACTTGCCACTTTTTGTGATTGCGTTGCATTTGGCAGAAGATCTCCGGCGAGCTGTTCGATCACAAATTGGTCAAACGGCATGTTGGTCTTGTACGCGTTGAGGACCCAGTCGCGGTAAGGCCAAATCTGTCGACCTGCATCCATATGGATGCCGCAGGTATCGGCAAAACGAGCTTGATCAAGCCACGGTGCTGCGAGTCGCTCTGCCATGCGGCTCATGTATGGCTCGGTTGTCATCAGCGTCTCAACCCAGCGCTCATACGCATCATCACGCTGGTCGGTGAGAAACGACTCAAGCTCCTGGGGTGTTGGCGGCAAGCCAGTTACATCCATGAACATGCGCCGCAGCAACTCTCTTGAGCCCGCGGCGGGGGATGGGGAAATCCCCTTTGCGGACAACGCCTCAATCACAAATCGATCAATCGGGTTTGCAGCGTCTTTGACATCCGGCGGCGTTGGCCGCACTGGGACCGCGAGCGCCCAATGGGGTTCATACTCCGCCCCAGCGTCGATCCAGCGCTTAATCAAGTCACGCTCGTCAGGGGTGATCGCCCGCTTATGGCTATCCAGCGGCGGCATCTTTACATTTTCGTCGGTAGAACTAATCCGTCGCACTAGTTCGCTGGCGGCAGAATCGCCCGGCACGATCGCGGCGCCGTTTTTCCTCGCAGCGACGGCCTCTTCACGCAGATCCAATCTCAGATTCTCTCGCCGAGTTCCCGGATCCTGACCATGACACTGGAAGCACCGATCAGAGAGAATCGGTCGAATGTCGCGACCGTATCTGATCGCGCTGTGATTCACGGCTTTCTCGCCAACTTGCGTTGATGTCGAAGGACTGGTGTCTGGCCTGACTGCGCCGATGGAGAGCACCGATGCGGCGACCAGACCAACCGCTGCGAGCCATAGCCGTTCTTTTGAAATTGTCCTGGCGTTCTCTTGCAAGCGATGCTCCCGTTGTTCATTCCTGTCCATAGGGAATGTACCAGAAACGGGCGGACTTTGCAAGGCTCAAGTCGGTGAAACACGAGTCATTTCACAACTGCATCGACTATCAGTATGATGGCCATTACCGCAGCAATTGATCCTTTGATAATGACCGCGGCCAAACGCCCAACGGCTGCGCCGGTGCCGATCTTTGCCGCGTCATTCCACGATTTGCTGTTCATATGCCGTTCGACGATCATGGCGCCGCCGCCAGCGCCGGCAACCGCACCCACGATGGTGCCGACAATCGGGAACAGCACCGTGCCCAGAATTGCACCGAGGATCCCGCCGCCGATCGCTCCCCATGCGGTATTTCTGCTCCCGCCGAATTTTTTCGCTCCGACCGCGCCCGATAGCAACTCAAACACTTCTGCAGCGATGGCGAGAACTGCCAACCCGGCAATTGTGTACCACTTGAACATGCCGGGCTGCCACAAGAGCATGAGCAGCGATGCAAGGACCATGAGCCAGGTGCCCGGCAACGTGCACAATGTCAGAATCACACCCAGCAAGGCCGTGAGAATAACGACTACCAGAGCTGCGACTTCTGACCACTCCATACTGCACCATTCTTGGGAATTTCAGGATGTGGGTTCCGCAGCGACCACTTGCGAGGTCGGACCGACCCGTTCCATCTCTAAGATCCAGGGCTCAAGCTCGTTGTGCATGTAGGTATCGACCGTCACCTTTTTGCCCGACAAGGTCGCGTGGCCTTCGCGAATAGTCAAGGTGACCAGGAACTTGTCCCACTTGCGCTTGTCATATTCTGTAATATCTTCTGGAATCAGC
>SXOY01000360.1 GCA_005776545.1 Planctomycetia bacterium
CTTTTCGATCGGTCTCGGGGATATCCAGTTTCATCATCTCTTCCCGCGTGTACCAGTCCAATCGACCCTCGCGCATGTCGTGTGGTTCAACCCAGACCGTCCCCAGAACCTGGTAGACGAACATGAGCCAGTGGCCTTTGCCTTCGAATGCGGTTTCGGCGACCATGCCCAAGAGGTGGAGGCGTTCGAGTGGGAGATCGAGGCCGACTTCTTCGTGTATTTCGCGCTGGGCACATTGAGCGGGGGACTCGCCGGTGTGGACGTCTAGCTTGCCGCCGATTGGGGAGAAAAGACCCAGGTTTGGGGCTTTCTTGCGATGGAGAAGAAGGTGGCGGCCTTTGTCATCGACGAGGTCGCAGATGCAAGCGAGTGTGTAGGGTAGATTTGCGAGGTGGGTACCGACTTCGGGCATATATGGAGGATAGACCAAAATGGAGGCGGTAGGAATTGGGAACAGGCATCAGGCATCCTCCTGAGGCGGATCTTCGATCAGGCATTTAGTGAAAACCAAAGCCAAGACCGTTGCAAGGCGCTACGCCTGAAGTGAATCCGCTCTAAGAGATCTGACGAACCTTGCTGAATGTGTTCTTCGATGAGCCGCCAAAACACAATAGAAAGTGACAAGAACTAGAACTCAGAGTCGGGTCAACAAACCGCTTACCGATATGTGCGCTCAGAAAGCAAATGGAAACCGTTTGAGTTTCAGCTATTTTAGATATTCGCTCACAATCCCGTGCAGTGCTTTTAGTTCCTCGGCCTTCGCCTTGGGCATAACCAGCGTTGCATCTTCCGTTTCCACGACAATCATGTCTTCACAGCCCAACAGCGCAACCGTGCGACCTGGAACTGCGGAAACGATGAGATTGTTCTTACTCTGCACGGCAAGCCCCGCGCCCAGCCCGGAGATTCGATTCCCCGTTGAATCTGCCTCGACTGTCATTGCGTAACTCGGCCACGACCCGACATCGAGCCAGCGAATATCCATCTGAACCGTGGCAATGGAGAAAGATTTGTCGCCCTGCTTGATCGCTGCGGCCACCGGCTCCATGACGCCGTAGTCAACGCTGATCTTCGGCAAGGTCGGATACACGCGGTCAATCACCGCTTTCTGGTCAGGTGTGTTCCACGCAGCCGCGATTTCCTGAACTCCCTTATATGTTTCGGGTTTGAAGCGTTTGAGACAGTCAAGGACGGTGCTGGCTTTCCAGACGAACATGCCGCTGTTCCAGCCGAAAACACCGGATTGCACATACGCCTGTGCGCGGGCGGCATCGGGTTTTTCCACGAATCGCTCAACCTTGAAAGCAAGCGGCTTTCCGTCTTTGCCGGTCGATTCGGCAATTCCGCTGATCGGCGTGCCAAGTTCGACATATCCAAAGCCGGTGGCGGCGTATGTGGGTTTAATTGCAAACGTAACCAGTCGTTTTGGATCTTGTTCAACGAGCCGGAACGCAAGGTCCATGCGAGCCTGGAATACCTCGACTGGTTCAATGATGTGATCGCTAGTAAGCACCGCAAAGATTGCATCTGGATCGAGTTTGTGCAAAACTGCGGCGGCGAACGCAACCGCATTAATCGTGTCGCGCCCAACTGGTTCGCCCAAAATCTGCTGGTGTTCAATAGCGGGAAGATCGCGGCGGATGACCGCGCGATATGACTCGCTGGTACAGATAAATTGATTCTGTGCTTCGACAAGTCCTTCAAGTCGCGCTGCCGAAAGCTCCAGGAGACTCCGCGGGGTCTGGCCAGGACGCGCCTGAATGAACTTGATGAGTTGCTTTGGTGTCTGCTGACGCGACATCGGCCACAGCCGAGTCCCCGCGCCACCTGCCATTATCATTGCGTATCGCATAGTTGTTACATCGGCCCTTGCAGGTGTTCGATCAAGAGTGGCTCAAGGTTCTGTTTACTATCTCTTTCCTGCGAAGACAAGTGCGATTATTTCATCCGCACTTTGTGCGCCTGGCTTGATCTCCAAAGCCTTGGAAACTCGACGTTCCGCATCGGCCCGGGTCTCGCCAAGAGCACAGAGCGCGCCCACCGCATCTTCAGCGGCTGGCGGCAATTTCTGGATCATCGATTGGCTGATACCCCCGCCGCGGACTGTGACAGTCGGAACGCTGCCGTCCATAAATGGCAGCACTTTGTCGTGCAGTTCCGTGATGATCAACTCGGACATTTTCGCCCCAATTTCAGGCAATGCCCTGAGAGCCTTCGCATCACGCATGGCGATTGCGTTGGCAATCGTTGCGGGTTCCTGAGCCATGGCTCGAAGCGCTTTGCGATAGCCGATGCCGCTCACTGTGGTAAAAAGCTCGAAAAACTCGCGGTCTTTGCTATTTCGAAATCCCAATAAACGCGGCAGGAAACTCGAACCTTGCCCCTGGCCCTCGAAATAACAGAATGTCACCAGTGAGATTTCTGACCCGATGTAATTGCGAAAGTGATCAACAAGGAAAGCAGGAAGCAGCACTTCAAGCGTAAGACCAATCGGAAGTTCCACATGCGCTGAGGCCTTCCCAACTCCGGCGAGATTTCCCTTGACCTTGGCGATCATGCATGCGCTCCTCTGGCATCAGCATAGGGATCCGGAACCCGAGTTTTTGCGCAGAAGGTGCGCTCGAGTTTGGTGCATGGGTGGATGGGTGGTTGGGATTGCCTTCGC
>SXOY01000361.1 GCA_005776545.1 Planctomycetia bacterium
ACCTCTCCCGAAATTGAAAAAATCGGCAAAGCACTTATTGGCTCCTGGAAATCAAAGTCATCGATGGCTGAAGGCGCCGACCCATCCAAGCAGACCGAGGTCGTTCTGAACATTGCCCATGTCAACGTCGGCGGCATGGCCGATGCTCTCTATGTTGAGCAATCGCGGTCGAATCAGATGAATCGTCCCGACCGCGAGTCGATTTTCCAGATCTACAAGTCTGGTGACAAGTTCAAGATTCGCACATTCGAATTCCGTCGTCAGCCCAGTCAGGGCAGTTCGACCACCGGCACATGGGCAGTCCCCGAATTGTTCCCCAGTTTCACCGCCGCGGATCTTGTTGGAACGATGGATCTGGTAGTAAGTGGTAGCGAAAGCGGCTATGTCGCCAAGTCGACACATGCGTACGCAACTGGTATTAACAACGCAACGGAAATGACCAGTGAGTTCACGTTTGGTCCCGCTGGTCTCAAGACCATGGATCAGGGCATGGATGCGAGCGGGAAAGTGGTTTGGACTGCCGCCGCCGAATTTGCGAAATTCTCACCTGATATTGCAGTGAATCGCATGCCGAGCGGACTTGTCACCGTTGACTATGTAAAGGGAAATGACGAGGCCGCGATCGTTGCGGGCGATTCATATACAGTGGAATATGAAGGCTGGCTGGCGAGCGGCTATAAGTTTGATTCATCACGTGAAAAAGGACAACCGCTGACGGTTCGTCCGGCGATGGGCGTGATTCAGGGCTGGACCGAGGGAATCCTGGGTGCATCAAAGGGCACGGTTCGCCGGATTATGATTCCGGGACACATGGCCTATGTCGGAATGCGTCGCGGCATGATTCCTAACGATGCGCCGTTGTATTTTGAAATTGAAGTGGTGAATGTCGAGAAGCCACAAACGCCGGTGAAAGCACTTCCACCGGTCAAGACTGATGGGCATGAAGGTCATGACCACAAGCCTGGAGAGCACAAAGAGGAAGTAAAGCCAGCGGGCAAGTAATTCGCACGATTGAATCTACAAAAGCCCGGGAATTCCCGGGCTTTTTTCTTTCGATCGCGGTGACATACATAGAATGAAAACGGAACCAACTGAGACATGGCCAAACCTGATCTATACAAAATTCTCGGCGTTGCGACCTCGGCCTCGGACGATGACATCCGCAAGTCATATCGCACCAAGGCGAGGCAGTTGCATCCGGACATCAACAAAGCGCCCGATGCACAGAAGAAATTTTCGGAGTTGCAGCACGCGTATGAAGTGTTGACTGATTCGAAAAAGCGAAGTCTCTACGACACCTATGGACACGAAGGGCTGGAGACAAACTTCATGCCACCAGGGGCGCGGGGTGGGTATCCCGGGAGTGGGGGTGGTGGAGGTGGGGGCCAGTCGTATTCGTACTCGCAGGCGAATAACCCGTTTGAGACCGAAGATCTCAATGAGGTGTTTTCGACGTTCTTTGGCGGGCGCGGGGCCGGGGGCGCAACGAGCCGCGGAACTCGTGGTCGAAGTGGGCGTGGGAAATCGCGGCAAGCAGCGGAACCGGTGGCGATGGATCTTTCCATTTCGTTTGTCACATCCTGTCGTGGCGGGACGGAAAGTCTGCGGCTGGTGTTTGATGGCAAAGCCAAGACCCTCGATGTAAAAATTCCCGCAGGGGTCACGGATGGAACGCAGATGCGGATTCGTGAGTCGGGCGGGCCGGGGACATCCGATGTGGTGTTGACGATCAAGGTCGGCTCGCATCCAATATTTCGAAGAGTTGCATATCCGGGGATGCCGGTCGCCGCCGGCGCGATGGACCTGTATCTGGATCTGCCGCTGACCTTTGCAGAAGCGGCGCTGGGGGCAACTGTCTCGATTCCGACGTTTGATGGGCCTGTGGAAATGAAAGTTCCAGCCGGGACAGGTTCAGGGAAATTACTGCGGCTCCGCGGCAGGGGAATTTCGCCACCGACCGGGTCGCCTGGTGATCTGTACGCGATTATTCGAATTGAACCGCCTCTGGAGCTCACAGATTCAGAGCGTGAAGCGATTCGTTCGGTGTCTAATAGGCAACAGCCGCCTCGGCGAGGAGAGGAATGGTCGCGCTAGGAAACCGAGTTTGTTCCTAAGTTTGACTGTGAACTTAGATTTAGGTGGACAGCGGAGCGTTGGTGGGGTACTTTGTGGAAGCAAATCTGCCGCCCCTTTGCGGCAAATCTGGTATCGTGGCACTAGACGGTTTGCGGGAGTACCGTGGCGCGACCTGCGAGTCAGGGCTAAGGGCTATGGGAAGTGAACACAAGCAAGCGGGAAAGGAATCCCACAATCGGGGCAACGAGTGCTAAAGCAACGTCACCAACTATTTGCGTTCCTGTTGTTATGCGTCGATGGATGCGTCGCGGCCATTGCGTGCTATCTTGCCTGGGCGATGCGGATGATTTCGTCAGAGCAGCCGTGGCCGACACAAGTTGCTGAGTACATTCGTGAGCCGCTGGTGGTGCTGGTTGTACCGGTGGTGTTGATTGGCATGTGGGCATCGCGGCTGTATCAGGCACATCGAGATCGATCGATCGTTCCGGAACTTGGCGAAATCGTGAAGGCTACCGTTTTGTCGATGGCCGGAATTATCGTGCTGCTATGGGCCGCGGGGAATCAGAATTTCGGGTTGACACATCAGACCTTGAGCGATCCCGCGGTGTGGCTTGAGGCGAACCGGTTGCAGGTTGCACTGCTGGCAGTGCTGTTGCCGCTAATGCTGGGAATTCATCGGACGGTGTTTAGATTGGTGCTGCGGAATATTCGTCGGCGTGGGCACAATCTGCGGCACGTTGTGGTGATCGGGACGGGGCGGCTTGGGCAGATTGTGTGCCGCACACTTGAGCGAAATTCATGGACTGGGTTGCACGTTGATTCGTTTGTGTCGCATCATGAGGTGACGCGGCGGACGGAGTGTGCAGACAAGCCGGTGCGAGGCGGGATTGCGGATTTGAAGGGGATCGTTGAACGGGTGAAGCCGGATGCGGTGTATTTGGCGATTCCGACTGCGCGAGCGGCGATTATTCCGGATGTTCTCAAGCAACTTGAGAATTTTGTGGTCGATGTGCGCATTGTTCCGGATGTGCATCCGAGGTATTTGCCGCAGAGCATGTCGATGAGCGAACTGGATGGGATGCCGATTTTGAGCGTGCGCGAGTGCCCGCTGTATGGATTGGGTGGGGCGTCGAAGCGTGTGCTGGATATCGCGGGCTCGGTTTTCGGGCTGGTTGTGCTAAGCCCGGTGTTTCTGGGGATCGCGGCGGCGGTCCGGATGAGCGGGAATGGGCCAGTGATATTCAAGCAGCGGCGGGTGGGGTTGAACGGTGAAAAGTTTAAAATATATAAATTTAGAACAATGTATGACATGCGGGAAGAGGATGCAGCACTTGATGAAGTGACGGCGAGTACTCCAGGTTGGACGCCGCGGAATTCGACGCGGGTGACGCCGATCGGGAAGTTTCTACGCAAGACAAGCATGGATGAATTGCCGCAGTTGTTGAATGTTCTGAAGGGGCAGATGTCGCTGGTGGGTCCGCGGCCGGAGCGGCCGGAATTGATTGAACAGTTCAGAGAAGACTGGCGCGGGTATATGTTGCGGCAGCATGTGAAGGCGGGGATGACGGGGTGGGCACAGGTGAATGGGTTGCGCGGTGATACCAGTCTGCGCAAGCGGCTGCAATATGACCTTTTCTATGTGCGGCACTGGTCGATCTGGTTTGATATCCGGATTTTGTGGATGACGATTTATCGCGGGTGGGCGCATCCGAATGCGCATTGAGGCGTGAATAGCGGCAGGTTGCACGCGTACGATTGCCGCTCATGCACAGAGAGTTTTCGGTCATTGTGATTGGCGGGGGCCACGCAGGCGTTGAAGCTGCTTGGGCGGCTGCCAATATGCTCGCGGTGAAGCCTGGTGAGGCGGCGACGGTTGCGCTGGTCACGATTGATCCAGAGAAGATCGGGGTCATGTCGTGCAATCCGGCGATTGGCGGGCTGGCCAAGGGGCAGTTGGTGCGTGAGGTTGATGCGCTGAATGGGTTGATGGGGCTGGCGACAGATGCGACTGGGATTCAGTTTCGGGTGCTGAATACCAGCAAGGGGGCGGCAGTGCATGGGCCGCGGGCGCAGTGTGATAAGCATGCGTATGCGAAGGCTGTGCAGAAGTTGATTGCATCGCGGCCGGAGATTGAGGTTGTCAGTGGGATGGTTGAGAGTCTGGTGGTTGAGGGCCGGACGATTCGCGGAGTTGAGATTCAGACGGCTACTGGAAAACAGAGCTTGTTTGCGCCTTGCGTAGTGCTGACGACCGGCACGTTCATGCGTGGGCTGATGCACACTGGTGAGAGCAAGACGCAGGGTGGGCGGTTTGGTGAAGAGGCGGCGGTTGGGATTTCTGGTGCGCTCTCGAAGTTGGGATTTGAACTTGGGAGATTGAAGACGGGAACCCCGCCGCGGTTGAAGCGGAGTTCGCTCAAGCTTGAGACGCTGAAGGAGCAGAAGGGCGATGCGGAGCCTGTGCCGTTCAGTGATTTGAGTGTGCATGGGTTGGGGGTGAGTGTGCCGCAGAATGTGCGGGAAGCGGCGCCTTCGCTGGACCAATTTGTGTGTATTGAGCAGTTGTCTTGCTTTGAAACTACGACGAACAAGGCGTGTCATGATGTGATCCGGGCGAACTTGCATCGAGCGCCGATGTATTCGGGGCAGATTGAATCTGCGGGGCCGCGGTATTGCCCGAGTATTGAGGACAAGGTGGTGCGGTTCAAGGAACGCGATGTGCATCATGTGTTCCTGGAGCCGGAGAGTCACAGTGATGACTGGATTTACTGCAACGGGATTTCGACGAGTCTGCCGGCAGATGTGCAGGATTTGCTGGTGAGGTCGATGCACGGATGTGAAGAGGCGGTGATTTATCGCTATGGATATGCGGTGGAATATGACATGGTGCGGCCGCACCAGATATTTGCCACTGGCATGACGAAGTTGATTGATGGGTTGTTTCTGGCGGGGCAGATTAATGGGACGAGTGGGTATGAAGAGGCCGCTGCGCAGGGAGTTATTGCGGGGATTAATGCGGCGAATCGCGTGCTGGGTAAGGGCGAATTCACGCTTGGAAGGCACGAAGCGTACATCGGTGTGATGATGGATGACCTGGTGACCAAGACGCCGCTGGAGCCGTATCGAATGTTCACAAGTCGCGCGGAGTATCGATTGCTGCTGCGGGCAGATAATCCAATTGAGCGATTGGGGGCGCGGGCGGAAGAAGCAGGGCTCCTGGGTGGGCCTTATGGTGCGCTGCGGCGTGAAGTCATGAAGCATCGGACCGATGCGCGGATTCAGGCAGATCGGGCGATTTCCGCGGCGACATTCAACTCGCAGACATTGACTGAGGCGATGCGCGGGTCGGATGTGACGCGCGAGGAGATGCTGGCGGTGTTGCCACTGGAAGTGCAACAAAATGTGCCGCGGAGTGTGTGGATGACGGCGCATGCGGATTATCGATATGCTGCGTATATGAATCGGCAGCGGGCGGATATCAAGCGGCTGGCGGAGTCGGAATTGCGGCGGTTGCCGGAGGCGATTGATTATCACTCGATCATCGGGTTGCGGAATGAGGCGAAGAACGCGTTGATGCGGTTTCGGCCGGCGACGTTTGGGCAGGCGAGCAGGCTGGAGGGCGTGACGCCGAGTGATCTATCGATTGTGGCGGTGCACATGCGGCGGTATGGTGATGGACGCAAGTCAACACAGGCGCCATCGTCATGATCAATATTGAGCTTGTGCTCGCAAGCAGTGATAGTGAAGGAGCCTCGCTGGCAGTGGGGTTGCTTGCGATGCTGGCGACGGCGGCGCTGGTGGCGACATTGTTTCGAAAGTTGAAACTGGAGTCGATTCCGGGATTTTTGGTTGCGGGATTTCTGGTCGGCCCAGTGTTTGGAATAGTGAAGACTGGCGAATCGATTCAGCAGATTTCGGAATTGGCCACGGTTTTATTGATGTTCATCATCGGCTTGTCGCTGGAACTTGACACGGTTCGGCGCGGGATGGTGCCGATGTTGATCGTGGGGGTGGTGTCGACGCTTGCAAGTGTGGCGATTGCGACGCCGCTGGCGATCGGGTTTGACCGGACTGTGCCGCAGTCGATTGCGATTGCGATGGCGTTTTCGATGTCGTCGACGGCGCTCCTGATGCGAATATTGCAGCAGCGGCGCGAGACCAAGGCGATGATCGGGCGGTTGTGCCTGGGGATTTCGATTTCGCAGGACATTTTGAGTGTCGTGTTTTTAGCGATAATTCCGCCACTGGCGAAGTGGGCATTGGCTTCTGGCGGGGCTGTTCCCGCGGCAAATTACAGCGAGTTATTGATTTCGGGATTGCGGACGCTTGGCGCGGTAACGGTGTTGCTCTTGTTTGGAAGATATGTCCTGCCGCGGGCATTGGGACTTGTGGCCAAAGCGGCATCTCAGGAATTGATTTTGATTTTCTCGGCGGCGACTGCGCTGGGCGCTGCGATCGCGGCGTCGATGCTGAAATTTTCACCGGAGCTGGGCGCGTTCCTTGCGGGGATTTTGCTGGCTTCGACGCCGTATAAGCAGCAACTGGTGAGTCAGTTGTCGCCGCTGAAGGATCTCTTGCTGCCGATTTTCTTTATGGCAGTGGGGCTACAAGTTGATTCTGCGGCGATTTCGGATGGATGGGGGAGAATTCTGCTTGGTGTTGCTGCGCTGCTGGTGTGTAAGACACTGATGATTTCGCTTTCGGCGTGGGCGTTGGGAGCTTCTACTTCGCTGGCGACTCTGGCGGGGTTTTATCTGTGGCAGGGCGGCGAGTTTTCGCTGGTGTTGCTTGATCAGGCAGGAAAGAACAAATTGCTGCCGGAGGATTCGCAGGCACGCGTGATTGCGATGGTTGTGGTTTCGCTGGTGGTTGCGCCGCTCCTGGTTGGTCCGGCGCATGCGCTGGCGCGATGGATGAGCGCGATCCGGCCTGCGCCCTGGATTCGCGGGTCTGCGATGCGTGAGCGGCCGGTGAACGAGGCGGTTTCGGTTGAGGCGTGCGACAAACTTGGGCTGGTGATCGTGGCGGGATATGGGCCGGTTGGCCGCGATATTGCGGAGAAGCTGGTGCATGGCGGGTGGGCGGTGAGCATTATTGATTTGAATCCCAAGACGGTGCTCAAGCAGACTTCGCTGGGGCGGTCGATTGTGTATGGGGATATGCGGAATCCGGAAGTGCTTGAGGCGGCGGGTGTGCATGAGGCGGAGGCGATTGTTTTGACGGTGCCGGATGATGCTTCGGCGATCGCGGCGTGTCGAGTGATCAAATCGATGAATCCGACGATGTTGATTGCCGCGCGGACGAGTTTTTTGAGTCAGGCGATGCAGGCGCGGGAGAATGGGGCGGAGATTGTGGTGATTGAGGAAGTGGTGACGGCGGATGGGTTGTCGCGGGATGTGATGGGTGC
>SXOY01000362.1 GCA_005776545.1 Planctomycetia bacterium
AAGAATCTTCGCAGGGTTGTTCGGGAGAGATTCCATTGACGCATACACGGAATACGTAGCTGCTGCCTGTTGATACGCGCCGATGCGTTGCTCGGTCAGCTACTTTACGATGATGTCGACTTCTTCTTTTGTCAATTCACGCTGTGGATTGGTCCCCTTGACCGTTTCGCGTTCGCGCGCTGCACGATCGCTCAATCCCTGGCCAACCTTCTTGCGATCCGGAGGCATACCGGCGTTGATTGAATTCAACATGCGTTGATATGCAGAAACCTTTCCGGGTGTGCCAGCGAGTTCTTTGGTGAATGCCACGATCTGGCGGTTCTGATCAGCGTTCTTAGGAGCCGGGAACAGGTCGCCAATGAGCGGCGCAAACCGCATAGCGTCCGCCGCGCCCGCATTGTGAGCATTGGCAAGCTCGACAACGCGCTTCGCTTCAGATTCAAATTTCTCTTTCTGGGCCGCAAAGAACTCAGTCACCTTTCCATTGGCTTCCTGATTGGCAGTAATCGAATTGACGCTTGGAACAGGCGAAGCAACGGTGTAACTGACTTTCGCCTTTGACAGCTTCGAACTCAGATCCGCGGCGATCTTTTCACGATCAGTCTGCATGGTCTGACGCCATGAGCTGCTGAAGATATAGCCGGTCGGAATCGCCGCCAGCATGAGCACACCCATCACTGTGAGCAGCCAGTTGTTCTTGAGCCAGGGAAGTACTTTCTTCACTTGCCACCTCCCTTGCCATCTTTGGCATCTTTGGGTTCATCGCCAGTAATCACGGCTTCCCATTCAATTATTACATTTGCGGTTGGAAACGGGTTCTTGATAGCATCTTGCAGCTTAGAAATCGGTGCGTACGCATCCGGATCATCACCGGCACCCTTCGCTCCAATTGCCTGACGCGTGGGATCAATAGCACCGGTCGGGTCATTGCCGCCGCGGCGACCACCACCCTTGCCACCGCCCCCGCTATCTGGCGGTTGAATCCCGTCCACTGGCGGCGCGGCTGCGGCACTGGCCGCCGCCTTCAATTTCTCGGTATCAATCAACTCGGCCTTCCAGGGCTTCGCTGCGACCGTAAGCGTGTAAGGAATTCCATCTCGCTTCTTATTCGCTTCAAGCCACTTCTGCAAAGTATCAATCACAAATTCCTGCGGATCAGGCTGCGTGGTAACCAGACGCAAGGTCACAACAATTCTGCCCTTTTCATTTTTCTGTCCGCCACCGCGAGGAGCGGGGGTCGGGTTGTTTGGATCGCTGTTGGCGCTGCGACCGGGGGCAAGATAGTTTGTGTCAAACTGTTTCACTGTGAATGCAATCGGTGCAACCTCCGCCAAGGGTTGCCCGCTCTTGGCGGCGACATCTTTCGCCCAGTTCTGCGCCTTCTTGTTCGCATCATCGAGCATGAGGCTGAGATCAGTGGTGATATAGCCGTAGAGATCGCGGCGCTCGGTGAGACTTGCGAGGTTGGCAGCGCGGAAGTCAGATTGTGCTGCACCGATGACGCCAGCGGTCGTCGCCTTGGTGCGTTCACTATCTGCGGCCTTGATTGCCTGTTCGATGATGTCTGGCTGTGTTGTGCCGCTGATTGCGAAATAATCCAAGAGTGGTCGAATGAACATCGCACCGCCCGTGGCGATACCCAGGCACGCCGCCATGACAAAGAACTTGTTTTTCTTCTTCCAGAGACTTTCACGCACAACCGAGGTTGGCATGAGATCAACGTTGATGGTGGACATGGCCATGCCACGGAGCGCAAGGCCGTAGGCAGTAACGAGATTGAGCGAAGCCTCTTTGAAAGCGGCCTTGCGATCTTCGCTGAGGCCGGAATCTGAGAGCTTCTTGAACTCTTCAATGCGGTAGACTTCAAGCCCAACTTGTTGCTTGAGATACTTGCGAAGGCCGGGGAGATTGAAGGTTGAACCAATACCAATGAGCCGTGTCAACTGCGAATCAGGATGCAATGTTTGATAATAACCGATTGAGCGTTGTATATCTTGTGCCAGATCGGTGAACACCGGGCGCATCGCCTGTGCGGCATGTCTCGCGTGCTTGCTTTCCGGAGCCTCAAGCTTGAGCATTTCCGCCTTGGCATAACTGAGCTTGAACTGGTCAACCAATGCCTGTGTGAAGTGATGCCCGCCCAGCGGGAATGTGCGAATCCAGATTCGACCAGGCTCGCACACGATGAGATCGGTAGATGTCGTGCCGACGTCAACCAGGATCGTGCCGGGCATCGACTCATCAAATGTCAGGTCATAGGCAATGGCGTTGTAGCACGCGATTGGGCTGAGCGTCAGGTGGCTCGGCGAGATATTCGCATCTTGCAAAGTCGCCAGCCGCTCCGCGATCTTGTCTTTGGTAATCGCAAAGATGCCGACTTCGACTTCGGGCGAATCTTTGGTGACAAACGTCTGGTAGTCCCACTCAACCTGATCAAGGGGGAATGGAATCTGCTGCTGAGCCTCAAAGTTCACGAGGTTGGGCACATCTTTCGGGCTGACCGGCGGCAATTTTGCAAATCGTGCAAACGCCTGCGAGCCAGGCACGCTCACCGTAATCGTCGCATTGGTCAGGTCGTATTGGCTTACCAACGTTCCCAATGAAACTCGAACCACATCTGATGCTTCCACATCCGGCGTTGAAAGCACCTTGGCGTGGGGAAGTACCGCGAAATCCGTCACTCGGATATTCCCAGGTTCGCCCTCGACCTTGATGGCCTTGATTGCGAACTGACCGATCTCGATGCCCCAGCACCCATTACTGCCTGCCATGCGCAGACCTCGCTTCAAACTGCACCCGTTTGGCGGCCAAAAATGACCGTAAACAGATTGGTTGGTTTCACTTCCGGATCCTCCGGGCACAGAGCCAAGAGTCGCCGGGCCAATATGGTATCGAGGCAGAACCCTCAGCGGTTGCATGAAGCGGTAAATACGTGACAAACTTGTGACAGAGCCGCTCGACTTCCAACCATCCTGTCAACTCAGCTGGCCTTCGCGTTGGCATCGAATCTGCGCAAGACCAAGTCCACGCCGCCCGATGCAGCAATTGCAAGCACGGCAATGACTGGCACAACCCACCAACTTGCTACAGGCACACGCAACGGAAGCAGCCGCTCATCCAGGCTCCATGCGCAAAGGTGATATGCACTAATGAGGCAGGAAATCGCAGTGATTATGCGCGTCGATGCGGACCACCCACTGGCAAGCGACGATGCCTTGAGATCATCAGCTCTCACTTCGCGGCGAACCTTTGCGAGAATCACAAAACCGATCGCAAAGAACACAATCGCGCCTGCACAGCCGGGCACAGTGGGCCAGTGTTGCGCTGTCGGTAACGCTGGTTCGGTCGCTTCAAAACTCGGCGATCGCGTCAGAGATGTTTGAATTGTCTCAGCGGCATTCATATGAAAAATCGCCAAAACACTCGGGAAATTAGCTCATAACCGCGGCAAGGCTCGAAACCATCCCGCTGCCTTCTGCATCCATCGCCGCAGAATAGTTCAGAATCGTCACCGTCTCAGGTTGAACAATTCTCAACGTGGCAATGATGTTTCCGGTTGAACACCAGCGCGTTGGATTTTGCTGCCACGCCATCGCACCAATAAGTTCATCAGTGTTCTTGTTGGCGATCAACTGCAACATTTCCTGATCGTGCTGAAACACTTTGTTGCGAGCCTGCGTCGGACCTTCTTCTTCGCCCGCCAGTGCCTGTTCATCGCCGAACGATGGACCTACGTGGCTGAGATCCGCAGAAGAAATCACCAGTGTCTTTCCTGGCAAGTTCGCCAACACGTCCCGCATCGCTTCAACAAACGGGTCCAGCGCAACGCCGTTCCCGTCATAGCTGTTTCCTTCGTTGACCACCGGATCGTGCACCAGTGCCGCGAATACCTTGGGATAGTTGCCCGCATCATCTTTGCCGAAAACATGCTGAATCCACGGTATTTGCAGCTCAATTGAGTGTTCACGCTCATGATCAAAGCGATGCTCAAAGAGTGTGTCGCCGAGTTTGGCGCGAAGCCCGTTGACGACTGCCATGTCCGCTTCACAGGTGCCAAAGGGAGTAGAGAATCCCTTGTCGCAGCCGCAGACGCCGGTGCATTCGCCAAAGTGATTCGTCCCAAGAATGATCACGCGATCCGGACGATCGACAACTCGCAAGCGTCCCCACACCTGCGCGTAATTAATCCACCCCCGCGGGTAATCGATATGCGGCGCGATGATCGCCTTTGGCAACGTATCGAGGCTTGGATTCTCGACGCTTTTGAGAGCCTCAGCGCACCACTGATCAAACAACTCACGCAATTTTCCAGGCGCCGCTGCTGCCTTTTCCTCAGCAGTCGATTCCTTTGGCATATTGGCTTCAGCGATCTGATCCGCAAATGCCGCGGTTGTTGCCGGTGGCAGCACAGGGTTTGAATCGAAATCCTGCCGCATTTTCTTCAGGATTTCATCAAATGTCGGGCCGAACAAAAGGCCAGCATCATCGAGCTGTGCAACCAAATCTTGCAGAATTTCTTTGGTGAGTCCGCGGCCAGTGGCCGCAATCACCTCATCAAGGCTCTTATTCCCGTCCAACAGCGGCAGAACGAACTGTGCCGCCGGCGAAGTGAACACAACCTTATCAGATATCTGACGGGCATCTGACAAACCTAGAACTTGCTGCCCACCATACTCAGCTCCAAAGCCACGTACAGGCCGCAACCGCGGCTTTTGCTGATGTGCAGCGTTGGGTTGAAAGACTGGACGCACGGGAGCGGGTGTGCCTGATTGGTCTGACATAGGTCTGGACAATACGCATGGGGTGGACGGCGAGCGAGTTGCTGCTAAACTTCCCTCCCCGCTAATTTGGCGAGGCTTTGTCTTTTTCAGAGGTTCCCAATGTCTACCACCGCATCTTTCAAGCCCGGTCAGTCCATCACCTGCACCGTCGCCACCATTCCCGCCAGCGAAGGCGGCCGCCAGACCATCGCAAAGCTCATGCGTAAAGACCTGACCCACAAGCGCAACCTCAAGAAGGCACAAGACAAGCGCCGTCAACGCATGAACGTCTACACCCGCGGCAACCGCGAGTGGACCAGCCGCGAAACCGTCGCACAAGTCGTGCGCGTGGTCAAAGGCGCATCCTGGACCATGCTCTACACACCTGATATGGCCGGCGAAATGAACTTCGTCAGCAAATATCTCACCGTGAAGTAAAGCCCACGCCCGGCTGACTGCAATAATCAGTCATGGCACGTCACCCTGCATTTCTTACGCTCGCAACTCTGGTCGCGGGCGTTTTGTTTTTTTCCATGATTTCCTGCGAGAAAAAGGCTCAATCCGTCGCGGTTGCACCTTCGACTCCAATTCAGAAATACACCGTTCGAGGACGAATCGAGAGCTTGCCTGACCCTGCCCGCAAGGGCCTCGAAGAGCTACAGGTCCAGCACGAACGCATTCCCGATTTCAAAGACAAGAGTGGAAAAATCGTCGGAATGAATTCGATGATCATGGGATTTCCACCAGGACCAAATACAAAATTCCCGGATCTCAAAGTTGGTGACAAGGTCGAACTGGATTTCGAAGTTACCTGGAACGGCAAGGTCCCCTACTACTTCACCGCAGTCCGAAAACTGCCGGCGGACACTGCCCTGAATTTCAGTAAGTAATACCCCCCCCCGACCAGTTCCTCAGCGGCGAATTCTCTGTTGGCGCAAAAAAACCCGGCACTTAAGAACCAATCCTAAGCACCGGGTCTCGTGGGGGTCAGATTTTGGGGGCTGCATGTCAGTGCAGCACTCGCGCTATGCGACACAACTAGATTCGCGGCGGTTGCAAACCCGGTTCCTCACCAATTCAAAATAATCAAAGAAAAACTCAGCTGGGGTTCGCCGCTGATGTCGCGGGAACACTAAGTCCAAGCTGCTCAAGGACTTGCTTCATATCAGACCACACTTTTTCGCGGTTTTCGGGGGTATACGCCCGCAACAAATACGCCGGGTGGTACGTTGGCATCACCGGAATTGACGTCCCATCCGAGAGCGCAAAACTGTGCCAATTCCCCCTCATGGTCGACATCAGAGCAACGCTTTTCAGTACAACTCGACTTGCGGTAAGCCCCAAGGTCACAATGGCTTCCGGACGAACCGCTTGTATTTGTTCAAACAAATACGATTCGCACAGGCGGCACTCTGGCAGTGTTGGTGTCGCATTATCAGGAGGTCGCGTCTTGAGCACGTTGGCAACATACACCACCTCCCGTGTCAGTCCCATCGCCGAAATCATCTTGTTCAACAACTGCCCGCCACGCCCGACGAACGGCTTGCCCTGAATATCTTCATCTTCGCCCGGTGCTTCGCCAACAAACATCAGGCGCGCCATGCAATCGCCATCATCAAACACGATGCGGTTGTGCGCGGTCTTAAACGCCTTGTGCGGCGCATCCGTTTCGTATCGCTCTAATATTTCATCCAGAACTGCTCGCACCGAATCGCGTGACCGCACTCCCGCAGGTGCAGCAACTTTCGCAACTGGTTTGCGATCTTCCTTCGCAACCGCCATCACTTCCACAGGCTTCTTTCGCGACGTTTCAACGACCGCCTCTTCCACTGTGCCAGAATCTTCGCCAACCAATTCCGTACCTTCTGCTCGGAAAACAGGCACGAAATCAACACCAAGCAATCGTGAAGTTTCGGCGTGTTGTTTGACAACCCGTCGCAGTTGATCGCGGTCCATCGCGGATTTCCTCTAGTTTATTTCGGAGCCGGTGTAGAAGCAGGTGAAGGAACCGGTGTCGTTGGAGTCGCAGGTGAAGTTGCTGGCGCCTTTGGTTCGACCCTGTCGCCAGGCTTGGGAACCACTGTTCCAACTGGCCGCGCATCGCGGTCTCGAGTGCTCGGTGCCGCCGGAATCGACTTGGGCATATTGGGAACATCATCCGACAAAAACGGAATCAGAAACGCTACGCCAAGTCCACCAACCACCAATCCCAATATAAGCCCAGGAATAAACGCTTTGACAAACGACTTATCTGTAGCAGGGCCTGAATTCTTCTGCGGTGCG
>SXOY01000363.1 GCA_005776545.1 Planctomycetia bacterium
AATCGCCAAAAATGCGGCGATGACAAGGAGTTGCATGAATTACCTTGAGGATAGTCGCATGGACCGAGTTTGCATTAATTTCAGACCATGATCAAGCGTCAAAAACAGGAAAATCAACGCACACCAGCTTGATCCCCCCACCGCTCGCCAAGCAGTCAACGCTGTTTCATATTGCGCCCCGCCCGGTGGCAACACGAGCGCAAGTGTCACCATTGCCCCCGCCAGAACCAGCGGCCATCGACCGGAAGCAGCTGGTTCCCGCGATTGGTTCAATAGAAAAAGTGCCGCCAGCACAAATATCGCGGCGAGTTGGATCAAATGGCGAGTCGTAGTCTGTGGTCCAAATGCAAGGGATGCAACTATCAGGGCCACCCATTCCATTCCGATGACCCCCTGATTGGACGCCGGGACTGACCAGAAACTGAAGCCGCGGCGGCAATACAGGTACCACGCCAATGCAACACATGCGGCAGCCACCAGGCCAGTAAGCATTGCCGCAACGGGCGAACCAAGCGAGAATCGCTCAGCGAGGCGAAAGAACGTGCTGGTTACCGAAACTGACCGTTCCCACGTGATCGGGTGCGAGGATGCCCGTGTAAGATGGTCCACGTTCACACCGAATGCTTCCACAAGACCGGCAAACGCCACGTTCAGGTCCTGCAAATTTCGATCCCAGCCTCGCGTGATCGCTGGCAAAAACAAGAACCCCACAAAGCCCAGTACTGTTGATGCAAGTGCAGACCACCGCTTTCGCACAGCAAACCATGGCAGCGGAATCAGTGATAAGTACTTGATGTTTCCAGCAAACCCTAGAATGATCCCAGCCAGAATCGGGCGCTTATCAAGCCACTTGAGCGCCAATGCCATCGCAAGGAGCATGATCCCATCGGTCTGTTGAAGCTTGAACTGCCCCATCACTTTGTCGAGCAAGCAGGCAAATGAGATCATGCACGCAATCAGAACCGTGTTCCATCCGCCAGGAATTTCCAACCGCCGCGCCAATTCGCGCGCCAAAATCACAACGCCTGCGCCAAGAATAATGGCATCGATGCCTAGCCAAAAGTACACACTTGGCCGCTGTTCAAATGCTCCAAAGACCTGAAAAATCCACGCCATCAGCGGCGGATAAATGTAATTCTGTCCGTGTTCTGTGGAAAAAATATCGCCGCCATTGAGCATGGCCTTACCAGCAGACCAGAAGTGAAAATAGTCATCAATTCGCAACACGTTCACCGTCGGATCAGTCAGACTGACTTCAGGCTGCCGTTTCGAAATCGCTCTTGCAACAATGAGTGCCGGTATCAGCAACTGCAGACACAACAGCGCCCATGCAAGCCGAACTCGCCCTGGCGACGGCTCGCCGATCATTCAGTAGCCTTCCCAAACGCATCAATAATCTTGGCGCATCGGCCCATATCCAGTGGATTCGACCACAATCCATCTTTCTTCAGATACGACCCGACGATCACACCTTGTGCATGCGCGAGCAGCGTCTTGAGTGATTGCGGCGTCACGCCCGACCCCACCAGCACCGGTAATTTGGTGGCCTTGGCAACTGCGGCCACTTCCTTTGGATTCGCAGGTTTTCCCGTTGCCGCGCCCGTGACGATTAATCCATCCGCTCCAAAAAACGCCGCGGCCTCTGCCGCATCTGTAATCGAAATATCCGCAGTAATAGCGTGAGAGGCATGTTTTTTCTTGATATCGCACAAGATACGCACGTGCTCGGCACCAATACTCCGGCGATACCTGAGCAACTCCCCCGCCTCGGCCTTCGTAAGCAAGCCCTCATCGGCGACATGTGAAAACACGAAGTTCTCGCAGCGAATGAACTGTGCGCCCGCGGCATGCGCAACCGCAATCGCTTCTTTATTTCCACCTGAGAGAATCTGAACGCCCAGCGGAATCTGAACTTCCTTTCGTATCGCGTGAACAACGGCCGTCATGCACGCAACCGTCTCTGGTCCGTGTGTTCCATGAACATACGGCCGATCATGCATGTTCTCGATGATCAACGCATTGAAACCCAGATCATCAAGCCGCCTGGCCTCATCGGTTGCAACATCAATGATCTCAGAGACCGACAACTGTGAATGCGGCGTCCCCGGTAGTGCCGGCACATGCACCATTCCGATCAGTGCATTCTCCACTTTCAGAGTGTCTTTCAACCCTTCCATCGCGCCTCCACTGCGGTTTCTTTCGCTCATGCTTTCACCACTCTCGCCTTGATCTCGCCGACGACTTTGCTCATCGCATTGCGAGTATCAATGACCAATCTCGCACAATGACCGACGATCCCATAATGAACCGCCGCATGATCAGTCACTATGACCACCGCGTCCATTGATTCAAGCGTGCTCTGCGTCAATGCGGTTGATGTCATTTCGAGGTCATATTTCCGCATTCCTGGAAACACGGGCACATGCGGATCGTGATACGCAACCACAGCACCGCCATCCTTCAATAACGTAATAATTTCCGCTGCCGGAGTCTCTCGCACATCATCCACATTCGGCTTGTACGCCATACCAATCACAAGCACCTTTGATCCCCGCAATGCCTTGCCATCATCGTTCAGTGCTTCCAGTGTCCGCCGCACAACATAATGCGGCATGTGGCTGTTAATCTCTCCCGCCAATTCGATAAACCGTGTCGAATGCCCGACCTCTCTCGCCTTCCACGTCAGGTAGTATGGATCAATCGGAATGCAGTGCCCCCCCAGTCCCGGCCCTGGATAGAACGGCTGATATCCAAACGGCTTGGTCGAAGCCGCCGCGATGACTTGCCAGATATCAATCCCCATATCCGCCAGCAACGGCTTCAATTCATTCACCAGTGCAATGTTTACGCTGCGATAGATGTTCTCCAGCAACTTCGCGGCCTCAGCAACTTCGGCACTTTCCACAAGAATCGCATCGTCCACAACAGCCGAGTAAAACGCATGTGCGACCTTCGCCGATGCAGCATCAATCCCGCCCACCAGGCGCGGAATAGTGCGGGTACTCACGCCCTGACGACCCGGATCTTCTCGCTCCGGACTGAACGCCAGGAAGAAATCCTGGCCGCATTTCCCACCGCGGACGCTGAGGATTGGCTCACAAATTTCCCGTGTGGTTCCGGGATAGCTGGTGCTTTCCAAACTCACAAGCGCTCCCGGCTTGAGCACCTTCACCAGCATGACAGTTGAATCTCGAACGAATGTCAAATCTGGGTCTTTGTGTTTTCCAAGTGGCGTCGGAACGCACAGCACAACAATATCGCATGATGAAAGTAGATTCGAATCATCGGTCGGCACGAAGCGATCCGAATTCGAAAGCCCTTTCGCCAAATCATCTCCCAGGTGCTTCAGATACGACTCACCTTTTTTCAGGCAATCGATCTTCGAACTATCAATATCGAACCCGACGACCTTAAACCCCGCATCGTGGACCGCTCGCACCATCGGCAGTCCGACATACCCAAGCCCGACCACTCCCACCACCGCTTCGCGAGAGGCGATCCGGTCAATCAGAGCGGTTGCCGTCGAATTGAGTACTACCTCAGTCATACGAGTCTTATCCTCCCCGCGCCCTCTGCCGCTTTGGATGAAAACACTACTGGCGGCGTGCCGACAGCACTGGTGTATCCCGCGACAATCCTATCAGTGACTTCCTTCTCAGCACGCGGGTCCACCAAGGCCACAATACAGCCGCCAAACCCGCCGCCAGTCATGCGTGCGCCATATACACCGCTGGTTTCACACGCAATTTCTACCAGCAAATCAAGCTCCTTGCAGGACACCTGATATTTCAACTGCAGCGACCGGTGTGAAGCAACCATCAACTCGCCTGCATACTTCAGATTTCCAGTCCCAAGTGCATCGGCAAACTTGTGTACCCGGACATTCTCTGTGATGACATGCTCCGCCAGAGGTACAAGTTCAGTCCTCAATTTTGGCAGCATCTCACGCAGGTCTTCACCATTCACATCTCTCAGCCATCGAACACCTAGCGCCTGCGCGGCCTGCGAGCACGCATGCGCCCGCTTTGCATATTCACCGCCTGCATGCGAGTGCTTCTTTCCAGTATCCGCGATCACGATAATCGCCTTTTCTCCATCTGGCATTTCTATCAAATCAAAAGAGTTGTCGCGACAGTCAATAAGCGCAGCATGTCCGGCCCGCCCCACCGCACTAATGAACTGATCCATGATGCCACAAGGCACACCAACATACTCGTGGCTCGCAACCTGACACATGTGCGCCAAACTCGGACGCGACACTTCAATTCCAAGCACATCACAATTCAGAATGCCCCACGAAACCTCTAGCGATGCGGAACTAGACAGCCCGCCACCCAGGGGAACACTTGAGAGAATCACCGCATCGAGATTCCGCAGAATGGCGCCGCGCTTCTGAAACTGTGCGCTCACTCCCAGAACATGAGATTCCCACGTTCCAGCTTGAACACAAAACTCCGTATCACTTGGCGTACCACTCCCCGGCACAAGCTGCAATCGCAGATCGACC
>SXOY01000364.1 GCA_005776545.1 Planctomycetia bacterium
ATAGCACGTATTTCACGAACAGAACCTTCGAAAGCGGCGGAGTTCCTTAGCACGATGTTTTCTGAATGTGCGCCGGTGGCTTCGAAGGCAGGCAGACTTGTGGTGGGATCGTTGTTCACACCGTTCGCGATGTTGAGCCAGACTGTCGCAAATTGTGGTTTCCATTGCCATTGAAAGGTGGTTGGTCTGGAGCTGGAAGCGGTGGTGGAGAAAGGTGCGGAGTTGGCAGGGCATGCCATAGCGCCTGTGGGGTGGGTGGTGATGCTGGGTGCAGAACCACCGAACGTATAGCGCGCGTAGAACCTAGAGAGAAGGCCTCCTGCATATGTGAAGTCGCCACCCACCAGAAGGTCGCCACTAGAGTGAAGCATCAAAGTCCGGACCCGACTGATGTCCATTCCAGATCCGAGAGTCGACCATGTGTTAGCTGCGGAGTTGTAACGCGCGATGTTTGTCGCGGTCATGCCATCGACAATGTTGAAATTTCCGCCAACGATTACATCTCCATCGGGAAGCGTGGTAAGCGTATAGACCCGGCTATTCATGCCGTTAGAGCCAAGGGGAGACCACGATTGAGTTTCAGGGTTGAACCGAGCGACATACATCGCTTGTGCTCCACCAGCCGAAGTGAACTCTCCGGCTGCGATCACTTCTCCGCCTGGCAATACAGCAAGTGCGTACACGGAATTGTTGGTTCCCGATCCCAGGGTCGACCATGCGTTCGTTGTTGGGTTGTAGCGGGCAATGTTGTTGGCGGGCACTCCACCGGCTGATGTAAAGTTCCCGCCCAGGACGATGTCGCCATCGTGCAAGACTGCGAGCGAAAAGACGCTGTTATCTGTTCCGGAACCCAAAGTAGACCAAGTGTCAGTTGTCGGGTTGTAGCGGGCGATGTTGTTTGCGGGAAGTAAGCCAGCAGAGGTGAAGGTGCCGCCGACGATGAGGTCTCCATTGGGCAGGACCAATAGAGCGTTGAAGATGGAGTTGGTCCCCGATCCCAATGCCGACCACGTGTTCGTGTTGTGATTGAGGCGAGCGATGTTGTTTGCTGCAAGGCCGCCAGCAGTTGTAAATGCGCCAGCGAGAAATACATCACCGCCAGGAATAACTGCGAGCGCGTTGATATCGCCG
Source organism: Planctomycetia bacterium (assembly GCA_005776545.1). The sequence goes on from SXOY01000364.1 coordinate 1,132, forward strand.
TTGGTGCCGGTACCGATCGCGGACCAGTTGCCTGATACTTGGTCGTACGAAGCGATGCGGTTGGCAGAACTAACCCCGGCGATTGTGAATGTTCCACCGGCAATTACGTTTCCACTCGGCAGCTCGGTGAGTGCGAGTACTCCTCTGTTCATGCCGGACCCTGCGGGGGACCAGACCTCTGTGTGAGGATCACAGATTGCTACAGCGCCTGTCGCGATATCCCCGGCTGAAGAAAACGACCCTCCAACAAGGACATTCCCATCCGGAAGTACGCCAAGGGAGTAAATTGTGTCGGAAGCACCAGCTCCCAAGTTCGACCAGGCGGACGTAGCCGGGTTGTAAAGTGCGAGGTGGTTTGCTGACTCTCCGCTTGCGGTAGTGAATGCACCACCGACCATTAGTTCCCCAGTGGGTAGGACACTGAGGGAGAAGACAATTCCAGCTCCGTCAGGCCCAGTTCCTGTGCCGAGAGTCGACCAAACTCCGGTTGTAGGGGTGAAGCGAGCAATGTAATTTGCAGGCACATCTCCGGCCTGGCTTAGATACCCCCCGACAATCACATCGCCATCGGGCAGGACTGCGAGGGCCTCAACGCCGCCGAGTGTGCCTGTGCCGAGTGCTGACCAGGTGTTGGTCACGGTGCTATATCGTGCGATGTTGTTGCGGCCATTCGTTCCTCCTGCACCGAAGAAACTTCCACCGACAATGAGATCTCCGTCCGGGAGGACGGCGATTGCCTGAACCGTTCCATTCACTCCTAAGCCCATCGCAGACCAAGTGTTAGTCGCCGGGCTATATCGAGCAATGCGGCTTGCCGGGATGCCGCCAGCCGTCGTGAAATTTCCACCGACGATTACATCGCCATCAGGAAGAAGTGCCAAGGCCTCGACGCTGAAACCCGCGCCGACTCCGGAACCCATGGCTGACCAGAGGTTGGTGGCAGGGTGATATCGCGCGATGCGATTTGCAGCCACACCGCCAGCAGTAGCGAATTGACCTCCTGCGATTACATCTCCATCTGGCAAGACCACAATTGCCTTGACGAAGTTATTCAATCCCGAACCGAGCGAGGACCAAGTGCGCGTGGTTGGGTTGTATTGAGCGATGCGGTTTCGGCCAGGCTCACCGCCAGCGGTAAGGAAGCCTCCGCCGACAATCGCGTTTCCATTGGGGGCGATCGCAATGGCGTAGACGGTGCCGCCAGTTGTGCCAGGAACGCCGAGACCCGGTAGCCATTCCGGCGGGCACTGGGCATTGGTTAAGGCGGCAGGTAGAGCGGAAATTGCCAGAACGAGAAGGCGGCAAACAAAGTTGATAAGTCGTGAATGTGATTGGTTCATAATGGAGCCTTTGGGAAGTACATTGTAATGAAGGTCGTCTCGGAATTTGGCAGAGAGAGGAACAGATATGACAAGCAGATGGGGGACTGGAGAATGGGCTTGTTAGTAGGTGCTACCGGCAACAACTGGGGTGGTTGCACAAGCCCATGGACAAGTGCAAAAATGCGATTGTGCTGAATTTCCCCAGGATTATCCCGCCTGGTTGGGACGGCCTCGCATGTCTGAAATTCGTGGACATCGAGTTTTTATGGTGAATTGGGCATCTTGATAACGAATGTGGACCGCTTATGTATCGAATCCCAGGGCGTATAAAAGTAAAGATCCCAGTGGATTGTCTGTAGGTAAGAGGCCTTGACACGCAGGATCGGGCGATGTGGCAAAGCAGAAGCGAGTCGAATTGGAAGGTATTTGTCTGGATTGTATTATTAGGGCCGCGTTTCGATCCGGAAACCGAGCAGTTTCGCTGTTTGTTCAGTCTCATTAGGAATTAAATGCGAAGAAATTCGAGCCAGTTAGAGATAATTATCGTGAAATACCATATTGTCCGGACCCGGAAAGTCGATTAGAATAGGACAATTGGAAAGCTCAATGAAAGACAAATTGCCAATAGAGCGGGACATCCTCAACTGGGTTCGATCAGGCCAGGTACGAATCCCATCTATCTCCGTGTCCATAGATACTAAACAGGGCAGTGCCAACCAACGCGTTGGGTCAAAGCAAGAACCAGATGCGATCGCAACCATTCGATGGCGTGATGGCGAAGAGCGTTTCGTGGTTGAGTGCAAGGCGCGAAGCACGCCGCAGGAATTTCAATCAGCGATCTCAAATGCAAATAGATATGCAAAAGAGCTACAACTCAGGCCGCTGCTCTTGCTTCCGTACCTGAGCGAAACACAACTCCAAAGCCTGGCAGAACTCGAAGCGAGCGGCATCGATTTGTGCGGAAACGCCATCATCGTTGTTCCCGGCAAACTCTTCATCATGAAGACGGGGGAGAAGAACCGTTTCAAGGATTCGTATCTCATTAAAGATGTGTATAGAGGAAACAGTTCGCTGGTGGCGCGATCTCTGCTGGTGATGACAAAGAGTCGTTCACTTGCTGATCTGGAATCCTTCATCGCCTCCCGTGGCGGCAAGCTCACGCTTACAACCATATCGAAAGCTCTTCGACGTCTTCAAGATGACTTGATCATCGAAAAACGAAAAGGGGCCGCTGTGCTTCTGCAGCCAGAAGAGCTTCTTCAAAAGATGGCTGAGTCGTACAAAGAGCCACGAGTGACACAAACGCTGGTAGGTAAGAGCGGACTCAGTTTGCAAACTATGGCGAAAAAGCTCGCTGGTGCCAACGTTCAATTCGCGATCAGTGGCGCATCATCAATTGACAGATACGGCGTGATGGGTCGGGAAGAGATGGTTACGTTGTACTGTGAATCATTGCTGCGGGCAGTGGAGGCGGTGGGGGAGGTCACTGAGACAGAGAGATTTCCGGATATCGAGTTGAAAGAGACAACGGATCAAACTCTGTACTTTGACCTGCGAAGTGACAAAGGCGTTCCCTATGCCTCGCCGATCCAGTCGTTTCTAGAACTCGCCAATGGAGATAAGCGAGAAAAGGATGCGAGTCGCCAAGTGTTGCGATATATCCTGGATGAATTGAACAATACCATGAGAGTTGTAGAGGAATCAGATGATGCATGATCCGCTTCGCACATTGCTTCTCGATCTTCATAGGTCCTTGGCCGGACAGTTTTCACTGATCATTGCTGGCGGCTACGGGCTCTACTTAAAGCATCAACTCATCAAAGAAAAAGGAACGAGAACGCTATTCAGCGAAGACAAACTGCCCACATCAAGAACAACCGAAGACATCGACTTGTTCCTGGAGGCAGAGGTTGTGATTGATGATGCACGCATGAAGGCGATGCGGGAGGCCCTCACTGCTTTGGGGATGATCCCGATCGAGAGTGCAAAGTACTACCAGTTTGAAAAGAATGTGGGGCTCGCGGGGAAAGTGCGTATCGATCTATTGGTCGGACCAATGGGGCACCTGAGCGATTCAAAGAATCTCAAGATGGATTCAAGGCGAGCGCGAGCGAAAGGTTTCGCGGACCTCCATGCCCATCCGGTTCCAGAAGCAATTGCAGTCGAAGACAAGCTGTTTCCAATTCGGGTGTCGGGGGAGCTCTCGGACACGACACACACCGATGCAGAAATATTCATTCCCCAAGCATTCTCGTACTTGATGATGAAGCTCTTTGCGTATCGAGATCGAAAGAACGACGACACGAAAGACTACGCGCGACACCACGCGTTAGACATTTATAGAATCGTCGGCCTCATGACAGAGAAGGAATACCAAGATGTCTTGGATCTGAGCAAGGTACATCGCGAGAATGAGAAGGTGCGAGAAGCGAGGATGATCGTGGGAAGTTCTTTCGCGACGCAAACCGGTGAGGGTGTACTGAGCATGAAGGCGCACAGGTTGTATTCGCCGAAACTGGATATCGGTGAGTTTGTTGAGGTAATGGCGGAGATCCTGCCGCCGAACTGATGAACGGGCTGGTCGGAAGTTGAGATTTTGCATAGTGTGGAGGCCGGGCCTCATTTCGAGAGACTGGTTCGAGTACTCAAGCGGGAATGTGGATATCTGCGTGGTTTGCCAACAACCAGTTCCCCCGAAGTGACTCGTTGACTGATAAGCGGACGTCCTGGAAACGGCATCAGAATCTCACATTTGAGAAACAGATGTGGTGTTCAGGATCCCGCGACGAATGCGCATCCATGCCGCGGGTATGCCGCGAAACCTCGCAATTTGGCATGTCGAATTCAGATGCCGCGGCAGGATTTCTACCTATACTTGGCCCCACATTGGATTCAACCAATTTACCTTTGGAGCTTTACCATGCGTCGCGCGAAAATCAGTATCATCGGGTCTGGAAACATTGGCGCCGAATGCGCCCGCTCAATCGCCATGAAAGAACTTGGAGATGTGGTGCTCGTTGATATTCCAAACTCGGCTAAGCCGGAACTGCACATGCCCAAGGGCAAGGCGCTCGACTTGGCATGCTGCGGACCGGTTGAGAAATTTGATGCCAAGATCACCGGCACCTTTGAATACAAAGACATTGCTGACTCAGATGTGGTGATTGTGACGGCGGGCGTGCCGCGTAAACCGGGACAATCGCGCGACGATCTCGTGTCAATCAATGCGGGTATCGTCAAGAGCGTTGCTCAGAACATTAAGGAATTCGCACCCAACGCGATCGTGATCGTGGTGTCCAACCCACTCGATGCCATGGTGTATGTCATGTGGAAGGTCACGGGCTTCCCGGCCAATCGCGTGCTGGGTCAGGCCGGCGCACTCGATGTTGCTCGCTACAAGACGTTCCTTGCATGGGAACTGGGCGTCAGCGTCGAGGACATTCAGGGTCTGCTCCTGGGTGGCCACGGTGATGACATGGTTCCGCTCCCACGTCTCACCAGCGTGAACGGCATTCCGGTCAGCGACCTTCTCTCGCCAGAGAAGATTCAGGCATGCGTCGATCGCGCCAAGGCCGGCGGCGGCGAAGTCGTTAAGCTCATGGGAACCAGCGCGTGGTACGCACCCAGCGCGGGCACCATCGAAATGGTCGAAGCAATCGTCCGCGACAAGAAGCGAGTCATCGCCTGTGCGGCGTGGTGCGAGAATGAATACGGCGTGAAGGCCGCGAACGGTGGCAAGGGCCTTTTCGTCGGCGTGCCCTGCGTGCTCGGTTCCAAGGGCGTCGAAAAAATCATCTCTTTCAAGATGAACGAAACTGAGACTGCCTCGATGAACGAATCAATCAGCCACGTCAAGGACCTGATCGGTGCAACGGTCAAGCTCTTCCCAGAACTCGCCTGATTTCAGATCAAACACGAGCAATCGCGAAATAATGAACGCCTTCAGAGTGATGCTCTGGAGGCGTTTTTTCAGTTGAAGGACCGCATTTTGGTTGGGTATACTTGTGCCCTATGTTGAATTCCACAAAGATCGTACTTGTACTCGCCGCAATCACCATGACCGGTTCCGCTGGTTCTGCATTGGCCCAGCCCGCTGGAGCAATCGCGCCGCCAACGGCCCCGACTCAGGCCACCGCACCTACGGCTCCCGCAATCCCTGCAGTTCCGGCGCCCGCACCAGTTGCAGCGTTTACCTCTCCTGAAATTGAAAAGATCGGCAAAGCACTCATCGGCTCCTGGAAGTCCAAGTCGTCCATGGCTGAAGGGGCCGACCCATCCAAGCAAACCGAAGTCGTCCTGAACGTTGCTCATGTCAACGTCGGCGGCATGACCGATGCTCTCTATGTTGAGCAATCGCGGGCGAACCAGATGAATCGTCCCGACCGCGAGTCGATTTTCCAGATCTACAAGTCTGGTGACAAGTTCAAGATTCGCACATTTGAATTCCGTCGTCAGCCCGGCCAAGGCAGCTCGACCACTGGCACATGGGTTGTTCCGGAGTTGTTCCCCAGTTTCACTGCCGCGGATCTTGTTGGCACGATGGATCTGGTAGTAAGTGGTAACGAAAGCGGCTATGTCGCCAAGTCGACACATGCATACGCAACTGGTATTAACAACGCAACGGAAATGACCAGTGAGTTCACGTTCGGTCCCGCTGGTCTCAAGACCATGGATCAGGGCATGGAT
>SXOY01000365.1 GCA_005776545.1 Planctomycetia bacterium
GGCCGGACGTTGGTTTCGCACGCAAATGGAGGCACAACAAGATACTCGCAAGGTCATGCCGCCGTGGGAGACGTTGGCGTATTCAAGCGGGTTCGAGTTCCCGCAAGGACCGATCAATGCCTGTTACGCCAAAGACACTCCCATGTCCGTGATTGAGAACATGGAGGCTGCGCTCGGTCGCGCCTTCGGACCAGCGTACCAAAACGGAAACGGATGGAATGGCACAGCCGTAAACACCGTGGCCACCATTCGCTGGTCATTTGTTCCAGATGGTCTGAGCATTCCCAGCGGCGTTGGCGAAGCAACCGCAAACAGCATCCTGTTCAGTCGAATGGATACTCTCGCCGCCCGCGCAACTTGGATTGCAAAATTCCAGCAGTGCTTTGATCGTTGGGGTGCGATGACAGGTTTGACCTACATCCGAGTTCAGAGCGGCGCGAATCCCTGGGACGATGGTGCATCCTGGGGCAGCAATGGTGCCGATGGACTTCGTGGCGATGTTCGCATCTCGATGAAAAACATCGACGGCGGTAATGGTATTCTCGCTTACAACTCATTCCCTCCTGGCGGCGACATGGTGATCGACTCCAGCGAAGGCTGGGGATCCACGAGCAACGACTTCCGTTTCCTCCGTAATACCGTCATGCACGAACACGGTCACGGCATCGGGCTGTTCCATGTCTGTCCCATCAATAACACCAAACTCATGGAGCCGTTCCTCGCCACCAACTTCGACGGGCCGCAACAGGATGATTCTCGCGGCGGCGCATACATGTACGGCGATGCCTACGAACCAAACGGAACCATCGCGACCGCATCACCAGTTGGCGCACTTTCAGTTGGCGGCAATCTCATCCCCAGCAATCTTCCGGGGACCATTGTTGCAAATACCTCGGCAACCAGTGCAGCAAACGGATTTGACACCGATTACTACAGCTTCACCACAACACAGAACATGCTCGCAACAGTGACAGTTCTGCCAATGGGAACAACCTACCTTGACGGTCCGCAAAACGGCGACGGCTCATGTAGCGCTGGCACAAATATTAACGCCCTCGCAATGTCAAACCTCACCGCCGCCGTCTATCACACCAATATGTCCACACAGTTGGGATCATCTAACACCGCCGCCGCTGGCGCGAGCGAAGTGCTCGCCAACGTTCTTATCTCGCCTCCGGGAACCTTCTATGCTCGCGTTACAGCAAGTGCTGTCACCGCCGGCGAGAGTCAGCTTTACCGCATCACGATTAACGGCACCTCTCTTGTCACGCTCACGGCAAGCGATCTGACGTTCCCCGACAAGGTCCGCCTCAACTGGACCACCATCCCCGGAGCTGCCGGATATCGCATTTTCCGCGGCACCACTACCAACTTCGCCGGCGCACTTCAAATTGCAACGACTGGCTTTGCCAACCCGCTTGCCGCTACTTATGACGACACGACCGCCGTCCCTGGAACTCAATATTACTACTGGGTCGAGGCGGGCTTCCTGGTAAGCGGGACAACGTATCGCTATTCTCAAGTCGGTGCGGCCGAACCAGGCTCACGCTTCGGAACGCCGTGTACGGCTGATTTCAATGGCGACACCGTGCTCGACTTCTTTGACTACCTTGATTTCGTAGACGCATTCAGCGCCAACGATATCAGCGCTGATTTCAACGGTGATACCACCGTTGACTTCTTCGACTATCTCGATTTCGTGGACGCATACAGTTCTGGCTGTTGAGTCCATACGTTCTATTATAATAACTAACACAGACGCTCGCCAATCTCGGCGAGCGTTTGTTTTTACAATCGTTGAGAAACTCCGGAAATCAAACACGTCCAGACTTCTTCTTGCCCGCACGATGCATCGATTTTCAAATACCGATCGGGTCGCCGCGTGCAAAGTTCCAAATATCCGTTGCGCACTCGCGTATGGAAGGCTCTCCCTTTTGCTTCCATTCGATCAAGAAGCGGATTGAGCCGCTTTGCTGCCGTTTCTTCATCAACATCGAAAACAACATTGAGATCTGGCTCAAGCCCGCCCGTTGCCACCATTGCTACCGCCGCTATTTCGTTCATCGGCAGGCCGCCCGCAGTACCTTGATACGCCAGCGTACTGGCAATAAACCGGTCTGCCAGCACAAGTTCTCCCCGGGCAAGTGCTGGACGAATCCGTTGCTCTACTAGCTGCGCCCGACTTGCCATGTACAACAGCATTTCGCATCGAACGCTCATTTCCCCAAATTGGCGACTAAGCAGAATTTCCCTGACCTGTTCGCCAATCGCTGTGCCCCCTGGTTCCCGGACTTCGCAGACTTCAAGCCCATTTCCGCGGCATAAATCCAGAAACCGACGGTACTGCGTGGTCTTTCCAGACCCGTCAGGACCTTCAAAGGCAAGAAACTTACCTCGTAATCGATCGATATGAATGGCATCCGTGCTCACGATCCCAGTGTAGCGATTCCAGGAACTCTCCGCATGGGAACCGATCGGGTATCTGCCCGGTATGCTCTTGCAATGGGTGGTACACTCATGTGGCTCTGGGAAAACACGCGGAGATAGAAAATGTCAGTCGAACGCGATGAAGAAGTTGGACGGCTCGAAGATGTACGCATCCTAGTGGTCGACGACGATGATGATGTGCGAGAGGCAATGGTCGCAGCGCTCGAATCTGAAGGCGCAGAAACTATCGCGGTCGGCGACGGCAACGAGGCTGTGCGCATGTGCCACGAATCGCTCCCCGACCTTGTTGTGCTCGACATGATGCTCCCCAAGCGCTCCGGATTTCTGGTGCTCGAAAAAATCAAGGGCTACGAAAACAGTCCGCTTGTCATCATGGTGACTGCCAACGAAGGGAAACGCCATCAGGTCTACGCAGAAATGCAGGGTGCTGATCGTTATTTAACCAAGCCGGTTCCCCTGGAAACACTTATTCAGACCGTAGCGGAATTGATCGCCGCCAGCGACAAAGAAGCCGACTAAGCACTACTATCACTCTGTGGCAAAGTCGCGTCAAATGGTGTTGATGAAAGCGGGTACTGCTCCGGGTGTCTCTGGTGGCCCGCTTGGTTCCTCACGTTCAATCAAAGATGCCTTTGCCCCTTTCAATACAGGGCCAGACGGCGGCACGGCATCCACCGGCCTCGAAGTTCTCCATGGCCCAGGCATGACTATCGAAATGCCTCTCAATCAGACCGAAATCCAACAGGCGATGGTCACCGTGCTTGACGATGATATCGCCTGGCCAGTGCTGTCAAAAGCGTGCCGAAAACTTGGTTGGACGATGGTTGACCTTGAAACAGGGCGAGCGTTCCTGTAAAACCTCGCCGTGTGTTCGGCCAGTCGTGCGGTTTATCCGCAACCACTCAAATTGACTCAATTGTCCACTTACGCCCTTCGCGCGCCAACAATCATCTATGCCAACATACGTCTACGAAATTCTCGATAAGCAAGGCCAGTCCACCGGAAAAACATTTGAGTGGGTTCAGGCTATGAAAGACGCCGCATTTAAGAAACACCCTGAAACCAAAGAGCCTTGCCGTCGAGCCATTGTGACACCCAATATCGCGGGCAAATGGTCTGATGTCAAGGGCAAGGCCTCGCTCTCCAACAAGAACCTGGAACGCATGGGTTTCACAAAATACGAGCGCAAGGGCAAGGGGTATATGGAACGCGTCGCGGGCAGTCAGGGTCCCAAGTCTATCTCTGCCGATGATTAAGTTACTCCGCTAGCACAACTACATCAGAAGCCCGCGCTGTCACCGTCACCAAACCGCCGCGAGACCGCTTCGCGCCATACGCCGGGTTCATTTCAGCCAC
>SXOY01000366.1 GCA_005776545.1 Planctomycetia bacterium
GGGGCGATATCGATATGGTTTTGTATGATGGCTGCCCCGGAACGTATGTTGCCGGATCAGGGGGGGTCGGAAACAGCGAGTTTCTTTCCTTCACCAATACAGGAACGACATCGCGCGACTACTACTTGAACGTGTACCTGTATAACGACACACGCAACTACTACAACCTGGCGACTAACGTCATTCCACCCGCCCCGCCCGCAAGCGATGCCTGCGGCAGCGCTGTGGCGCTCAATGATGGACAATCGGTGACCGGAACAACGATTGGAGCCACTCTCGATGGCTCGGCCAACTGTGGCGCATCTGGCTCGACACCTGATATTTGGTATTCTTATACCGCGCCTTGCACCGGTACGCTGCATCTGGACACCTTTGGCAGCGCACTTGACACTGTTATTTCCGTACACTCTGCGTGCCCTGGCACCACGGGAAATCAGATTGCCTGTAACGATGACAACGGCGCTGGCGGACTCTGGTCACTTTTGAATATTCCAGTCACACGCTACACCACATATCTCATTCGCATGTCTGGGTTCAATGGCGCCCAAGGAACATTCACACTGAATGCATCAATGCTCGCGCCGGCGAACGATGCTTGCTCGGCAGCGTTTGCGATTGGAAATGGTTCCTACGCATTTGATACGTGCGGCGCTACGACAGATGGACCGGGCGATGCAACTTGCCAGTTCTTTGGCGATCCCCAAGTCTGGCACGACATGTGGTACAGCTACACCGCATCTTGCTACGGGACAGCGTTTGCGACCACGTGTGGAGCCAACTATGACTCCAAACTCGCCGCCTATACCGCATGTCCAGGCGGTGGCGGCAGGATTCTCGCCTGTAACGATGATTCGTGCGGGCTGCAATCCAATATCAGTTTCCTGGTTGCTCCAGGCCAAACGTACTTGGTTCGCGTGGGCGGATACAGCGGGGCACGCGGCAGCGGTAATCTCGGCATGAGTTGCTCACCTGATCCATGTCCTGCAGATTTCAATCACGATGGCATTGTCGACTTCTTTGACTACCTCGACTTTGTGCAGGCATTCAGTGACGAAAGTGCGGCGGCAGATTTCAATCGCGACTACGTGATTGACTTCTTCGACTACCTGGACTTCGTGCAGGTATTCAGCAACGGCTGCTGATTCGGTACACTAACAAAAACGCCGGCCGCATTCGATCTGAACGCGGCCGGCTTTCTTTTTGGACAAACTAGTTATGGAAGTTCGCGAACGAAGATGTTGGTGAACTCGATCGCACCGTCGTGCTTCTGCAACGCGATGGGGCCGGCCGCATCTACGTCCGGCAACAGTGCATCTTCAAGCACTTGTTTGTCGTTGAGCTTCACCGAGAGTTTTTTGCCCTTCATCGTGATATGAAAGCGGTTCCATTGGCCGATCGGTTTATCTGCCGCGACTTTCGGAGTAACGCCGGCTCGCACTTTTTCGTTCTGTGCATTATCTGTTCGATATCCATAGACCTCGCCAGAGCCAACCGGCCAGCACCAGATATTGACCTGGGACTTGCTGGAACCGCGGAGATAGATGCCGCTATCACCGGCATCTGTGACAGTTGCAGTCTTGGGCTTGCCTTGCTCATCAACCGCGTTCGAGCCATCTGGGTTCACAACAGGGCGCTCGGCGGTTTCGCCTTTACCGGTCCAGCGCCAATCGCAGATGAGTTCGAAATTTTTGTAGGATTTTTTGGACCAGAGATCTTCGCCCTTGCCATCGAAGACGATGTTGTTGCCTGACGCCACAAAGTGACCTTCGTGTGCACTTGTGAAATTCCAGTCGCGGAAATCTCCGGCAAAGAGTTGAGTCCAGCCATTTGCGTCGGATGCCTCAGCCGCGGCGTTGGAACTTGGCAAGGGTGTAAGCGTGATGTTCTTGAACTGAACCGGAGTCCCTTCAGATTCGAGACAGATGTACCCGTTTCTTGGTGATACGTTCTTGGCGCTGTTGACGACAACGCCATTGATGCTGAGTTCGATAGTTCCGTTGTTGCAGACAACCTTGTAGTGATTCCAATCGGTGGGCTTTGTGGTTTTAGATGTTGGATAGGACCGATCTGTGAGTGTTCCATTGATGGTGCGTGGATGATCTGGCGTCATCTTCGCGCCCCAGATTGGGAAAATGTCGCCATCACAGGTGTACCAGTCGGCTTCGGATCCGACCATGATCTGTACTTCAATGGCGCGAGAGAACGGCACGCCCACGGCTGGCAGACCATCAGACCACACGAACAAACCCGCATTACCTTGCTTTTCCAGGTGCTTCCAATCGAGTTCAAGCACGTAGTTCTCAAACATCTCGTTCGTGCGGAGCAATCCCGTGGGCTTGCCAGTGCAATAGATCATTTCGTCTTTGACCGTAAACGTTTCTGGCGTGACATTGACCGGCGTCCAGTGCGAAAGATCCTTTCCTGAGAAAAGTTGGATCGGCGCAGGGTCGGCACCCAGAACGGCAGCAACAATCAGCAATGAAAGCATGTGTGAAACTCCTATTGGTGAAAGTGTAGTTACTGAATTCTTAAGACGACGCGGAGAAGCATTGTACCGAGCGACTGCGCAAGCGATGGTCTGGGAGGCGGGAGATTCACAGGAAATCGGCATGGAAATCGCATGCCACATTCCGGACAACGCTTGATCATGACGGGTGGGCCTGCACCTTCCAGCGAGTATTGACAACTCGGACATGCGCCTGTGCGAAATGCGAGATCGAGATTTTTAGAAGTACGCGTGACGGTGCGATTAGACACTCTCACCATGACGATGATGGAAAGTGGGATCACAAGTGTTATGGCAGTGGAACCAAATGTGAACCGTCCTGTGACGCTTACGAGATACCCGTAGGAAGCAAGAAGCACGAGAACCACGATCACAATCACCGGCGCAACAAGTTCCTGGGTCAACGAGGTCGAAGCTAACATGGATTTCATCGCTTTCAACGAAGGAGGGCGACCGGTCAGCGGCTGAATATTCCTTCTTCGTAGGCGTTCGGCGTGCAACATCATCAACTTGCGAGTGCGGAGCCGACATACTCCCATGCAAAATCCAACAACAAATGTAAGTATGGGGATACCGATCCACGCAAGACACCAAATTGCAAGAACTGTTCCGATTGAATCTCCGTGAGCTGATTCAAAATCGGAAATGGTGGCGGACATTAGACACAGCCCCACACCACTCAGCCACGCCAGAGGTGTGCAACATAGCGCAATAAGCGAAATTCGCCGAACCCGGCGGCACAACTGCTCAAACCTCCACAAGCGAGTTGCCAACCCGTGGGTATCGCCGAATATCGGCAGCGAAAGATGGCACCGGTCCTGCAAATCGAAGGCGACTGAAAGTTCTGCCCAGGGCGAATTGGACCGACGCGTTGTTGACATGTTAAACATACAGTAGGAATTGGCTGCCATTGGATAGCGGCCAGCAGCTCGCATCGCGAGACCGTTCAAGCAGCGAGAGAACTCGCTGATGATGTCGCGAATAAGATCGGCCCAACGCGCACGAATGTCAAGATCAACCTTGTCCCCTTTGAGCTGGTCCAACGGGTTGAACTCACTGCACAATATCGAAGGCGGCAATTCCGATCAGTTCAGACTATCAATCATGTAGTTGGGTGATTCCTTGGTGATCTTTATGTCGTGCGGATGGTTCTCAACCACTGTCGCACTCGACACTTTGCAGAACATGGCGTTCTGTCGCAGCTCTTCTATGGTGGCACAACCGCAATACCCCATGCTGGCCCGGATTCCGCCAGCGAGCTGATAAGCGAAATCGGCGAGCGTGCCGCGGTATGGAACCAGTCCGTCGACGCCTTCGGGAACAAACTTCTTCACAGCTTTTCCGGATGCGTCGAGACTGTCAGCTTGGCGATATCGATCGGCACTCCCGGCGTTCATCGCCCCCTCCGAGCCCATGCCGCGGTAGCTCTTGTAACGCCGGCCATGAGAGATCACCAGTTCGCCCGGCGACTCATCCAGCCCCGCAAAAAGTGAACCCATCATGACTGCGTGTGCGCCCGCAGCGAGAGCCTTGGGAATGTCACCAGAATGACGAATGCCGCCATCGGCGATGATTGCCACGGTTGGATCAGCCTCCTGCACACCACGCAAGACTTCCATAATTGCCGTGATCTGCGGCATTCCCACACCTGTAACCACGCGCGTCGTGCAGATTGATCCGGGACCGATTCCGACCTTTACAGCATCCGCCCCCGCAGCAATGAGATCTTTGGCGGCATCGGCAGTCACGATATTTCCGGCCACTATTTGAATATTATAATGTTTCTTGATCTCGCGAACCATGTTCATGACGTTGTCGGTGTGTCCGTGCGCTGTGTCGACTGTGATGACATCGACTTCCGCTTCGACAAGGGCGGCAACGCGATCCATCTGCCCAGGCCCAACCGCCGCACCGCACAGCAGTCGCCCGCCAGCATCGGTGACCGCACGAGGGAAGCTGGACAATCGCTCAATGTCCCGCATGGTAATGAGACCCACCAGATTGTGAGAGCTATCCACAAGCAACAGTTTTTCGACCTTGTTCTTATTGAGAATCCGCTCTGCCTCAAGAAGTGTTGTAGTGTCGGGTGCGGTGATCAGCCCCTTGTGCGTCATAACTTCCCGCACTTGCGTTGCAGGATCTTCTACGAATTTCAAGTCGCGACGGGTGAGGATCCCCAGCAACTTCCCCTTTCCCCGCGGCGTACTGGAACCATCTTCGGTAATTGGGAAACCAGAGACGTTATGAGCACGCATCAGTTCCTTGGCTTTGGCAACGTTGTCACCAGGCCCGAGCGTGAGCGGGTCACGGATAATGCCGTTGGCCGATCGCTTCACTTTTGTAACTTCGCGCGCCTGTGCCTCAATCGACATGTTCTTGTGGATGATCCCGATGCCGCCTTCCTGGGCAAGGGCGATCGCCAGGGCGTGCTCGGTCACGGTGTCCATGGGCGCGGAGATCAGCGGCACATTGAGGTTGAGCGAACGTGTGAACTTGCAGCGAGTATCGGCCTGTGCGGGGGTGACTGATGACCGACGCGGAATCAGCAGAACATCGTCGAAGGTAATGCCTTCGAGCACGATTTTTGAATACACTGGCGCGTTGGCAAGTGCGGCGACCGTGCGCGGCGTAATTGGACTTTGCTTGTTTGGGGTGCTGGGGGTGCCGGACGCAGAAATAGTGTGGCTTTCCATGGGAGAGTGTCGCAGCCTGTGGCACAAAGTCAAGTTTGCTCGCCACCGGAGTAACGGCAATTCTGAGGGACACTGGAAAGATTGTGGACTCTGTTTGGTGTAGTTTGCGGCGAACTTGCGTCCGAGTATGGCGTCGCTACCCTCGCCGATGGTCTCACACCGACTTCAGCCATTTGGGACGAGCATTTTTGCTGAGACGACTGCGCTTGCCGCGAAATACGGGGCGATCAATCTCTCGCAGGGCTTTCCTGATTTTGATGGACCGGTGTTTGTAAAAGACGCGGCAATACGGGCGATGAACGCTGGGCACAATCAGTATGCGCGAACACTGGGGATCCCGGCACTGAACGAAGCAATTGCTGAGTCGTTTCAGAAATCGGGAGGCCTGAGAGTGAATCCAGAGACCATGGTCACGGTGACAAGCGGTTGCACCGAAGCGTTACCCGCCACGTTTCTGGGACTTATCAATCCTGGCGATGAGGTGATTTTGTTTGAGCCGTATTACGACTCCTATCGCGCGTGTGTTGAACTTGCTGGGGCGACGGCGAGATTTGTGTCGCTGTTGCCCGGTGTTGATGGAAAGTTCTACTTTGACGAGAACGAGCTGCGGCGGGCGTTTGCTCCGTACAACGGAAAATTTCCGCGGGCGATACTTGTGAACACGCCGCATAACCCAACGGGAAAAATGTTTACCAAAGCAGAACTGTCAGTGATTGCTCGTCTGTGTGTTGAACACGATGTGATTGCAATTGTGGATGAGGTCTACGAGAAACTGACGTTCGAAGCAGATCTCCCCCACTTACATCTGGCGACATTTCCCGGCATGGAGAACC
>SXOY01000367.1 GCA_005776545.1 Planctomycetia bacterium
AGAGAATCTGATCATACAGATCCATAGCTTCTTTCTGTTCCTGTCTTGCTTCGAGCAACTGTGCCAATCCGGCAATCGCGCCAAGCGTGTCCGCATGTCCCGGTCCAAGCGCTTGTTCCATCGTCGACGCCGCCTCCTCAAAGAACTGCTGAGCCTCCTCCAGTTTCCCTTTGTCCTGAGCGATCCCAGCTAGATAGCCAAGCGAGTACGCCACGTACCGATGTGGAGTCTTATACGTTTCACGATATATTTCAATAGCAGCATGAAACGACGCTTCCGCTGCCGCAACATCTTTCAAATCTCGCTGCACCTGTCCTAAAGCGCTCAGCCCGTACGCCACCTCAACATTTCGCTCGCCGAAAAACACTCGCCTGCCTGCAAGCACCGCATCCAGCAACGCTCGTGCCTCCTCCAGCTTTCCCGATGTTCTCAATACTCTTGCAAGTGCCTCTTTGGCCGTAAACGTCGAGGGATGCACATCCCCGTGCGCGGCGGCATAAATAGCCATTGCATCTCGCAACATCGCCTCGCCTTCGCTGTTCTTCCCAATTGATGAAAGTATCAAACCAAGTTCATATTTCGAATTCCCCAGGTCCGGATGCGTTGGCCCGAGCGTGCGTTCGCCAAGTGTCATCGCCTCTCGCGCTGAACTTTCCGCAGCAGCATACTCCCGGCGCATAAACGCGAGCCAGGCCTTATCATTAAGCGCATCGGCTTGCCGTGGATCATCTGCACCCAATGTCTGCGTGAACAACTGCATGGCAGAATCAAGCTGAACCTGTGCCGCATCAAAATTTCCGGCATCTCGCTCAATGCGAGAGAGATTAATCGTCGCTTCTGCGATGTGCAGTTCCGAAGATTCACCAGAAGATTCAGCCGCTGCCATCACTTGAGAAATGGCGGGCAATCGCGCCAGTTCGAGTGCAGTCTTCCCTTTTTCAAGCGCCGCCGCCATATCACCAGTATGCCGCAGACAATCCGACCACCCCATGACCGCGCGGGCTTTCAGCGCCAGATCCGATTTGAACAACGCCGCCGCCCTGCTGAAACTCGCGATCGCCTTGTCATATGCCCCTTCATCGTGTTCCAGCCGCCCCAACTCGCACAGCGCTTTCCCTTCCACAATCGCTGAATGCGGCACCACCGCCTGACCAAGTTCCAGCGCGCGTTCAAGGTGCGGCCGCGCCTTGGCATATTCACCTAGCACACGATACCCAGTCCCCATGGTCGTCCGAAGCGATGCCTCAACTAGCGGCTGATCAGCGAGTCCGCCGCTGAACTTGCGATCAAATTCGTCGAGCATTTCTCGAACTGTGTACCCGCGTCCCTTCGCCTCGTGCGGATGCGCCTCTCGCAGCATCTGTTCCAGCAACGAAGCAAGTTTTTCCGCATTTCGGCGGCGTTCTTCCGCCAGTCGCGTGCGCTCAGTCGCGCGCACAAGTCCATAGCTTGTCCCGGCCAGTCCAATGCAAAGTGCGACAAACACCGCCGCGGCACCCGCCACCAACGCTCGATTCTGTCTGCCAAATTTCCCGACTCTCTCCGTAACACTCGGTCGCCGCGCCACGATCGGTTCACCCGCAATAACGCGCCGAAGATCAGCCGCCAATTCTCCCGCGCGGCCATATCGATCCTGTGGTCGCTTTCCAAGTGAGCGCAGCAAAATTGTCTCAACATCGCCCCGAAGGGCTGCATTCATACGCGATGGGAGCAACGGCTCGGTCTGCGTAATAGTGCGAAGTGCGGCCTCAAGTGAAGTATCCGTCATCTCATACGGCGACTTGCCCGTCAGCAGCTCATACCCAATGACACCAAGCGAATACACATCACTCCTAGCTTCAACTGCATGCGCGCCCAGCACATGTTCCGGACTCATATACGCAACAGTTCCGACAATCTGACCCTGTGCAGTGTGCATGGTGCTGAGCATCGAGTGCGCACCCGTGAGACGGGCAACGCCAAAATCCACCACGCGAAGCGAACCATCCTGAGTGACAAGCAGATTCGCAGGTTTGAGATCACGATGAACGACGCCGCAGGAATGGGCATATTCGACCGCTTCACAAGCCTGCGCAAGCAGAGCAATGCGCACATCGCGTGAAGGCTGAAACTTCTCAACATGTCGTGAGACAGGGACGCCGTCAACCAGTTCCATAGCGATATAGGGGCGTGCCCCCGCATCATCGGTCACGGTTCCGCAGCCATAGATTTGTGCAATCCCCGGATGGCGAAGTTTGGCGAGAATCTTGGCCTCGTGTTCAAAACGGCGAAGATGTTCAGGGCTGAGTGCAAACGTCGAAAGCAGTTTGATTGCCACATTGCGGCCGGTCCGCTCCTGTCGCGCTTCATACACCGTCGAAGATGCACCGCTTCCAAGCACCCGCACCAACGTAAACCCATCAAATCGACGCCCCACCATTCCCAGCGGCGTTGGAAACCGTGGCGAAGGTTCTCGTTCAAGAGCCGAGCGAACAGCAGATGCAACACCCAGGTTCAACTGCACCGACTTAAACATCCGAGCACATTCCTGGCAGTCGGCCAAGTGTCCACTCAGTGCCTTCGCCTCTTCCTCGCTGCAATCTCCTTGCGCGAATACCTCCCAGCGTTCCAACACCGGGCACGTATTCACACTTCACCATCCTCGCCATGAAGCTCTTTCAATATCGCACGGATATGTTCTAAGACGCGGTGCTTGGCAACATAGACCTGATTCACTGTGAGATTGAGCGAACTTGCTACCGCGAACGGCTCAAGCCCACGCAAAACAACTGCGGCAAACGCCTCATAGGTTGACTCGTTGACCTTCGCCCTCACTCGCTCTGCACAATATAACATATGTGCATGACTCCACTCCCGCTCCCACATTTCCGCCGGGCCTGTGCCCTGAGCACCCGATGGTTCCGACTGCGCAAGCCAGAACGCGGTGTCACCCTGCACCTGCCGCCGGTTGCGGCGGAATTGATCAATGATCTTGTGATCGGCAATGGCGCGAAGCCAGGCTTTGAAACTGGAAAGATGCTCATACCCATCGATTTTTTCTAGAACAGCCTGCGTGCACTGCTGAGCCACATCCTCAGAATCCGCCACCGATAATTGCCGCGAAAGCGCATAAGAAACAATCAGTGGTCGATAGAGCGATGCAAAGGTCTCCCAGGCATCGGCATCGGTACGGTCCTTGAGCCGCATAAGCAAGGTTGACCGCGTGCGATCATCCATAAGCGAAATGGTAAGCATGTCACCACGTAGAACGCAATTCCGCAGCGTCACTCACGCTGCCGAACCCAGATTCTCAATGATGGGAACACCTTTCACCCTTGCCTCAATGCCGAAACAAACCATGTGTCTTCGACGATTTCAATTCGGGAGGCCATGGAATTCACTACTGTAAACGTCACGCGCACATTTGGTGCTCCGACTGGATGGAACGTGTGGTTGCCGGTACGAACAAGCCTGCGATCTGCGGATCCACTTTTCACCGCCATGCCGAATCTGTTCTGGATCACAGACAGCACATCACCATTCTCGCGCCGGAAGTTCCCAAGGTACGGCTTCATGTCATCGGGTGACAGTTCCATTGTTTGCTCATTGTCTGCGCCTTCAAATGTCCTGAGCAGCGTGACCAGTTCGGCACTCTCTCCTGCCGTTGCATGGGCGACCAGTGAAATGCCATGAGGGCCGCGAATCTTTGCCAACCCAGGCCGAGCCTTGAGAATCGCCGCGACAGTGTCTGTCATACCCAGCATGGTCGCTGCGAAAATATCCAGTCTCGCACCATGATCCAGGAGCAAATTAGCGATGTCCCTGTTTCCAACATGCGAGGCGGCACCCAGCGCAGTCTCCCAATCACCAAACCCCCAGTCATAGCTCGCGTTCGCCAATGCCGGATGCGCGGTGAGCAACTCTTTGACTCGTTCAAGACTGCGATGCGAGGCCCCCACGATCTCACGTGCAAGCGCAGGATCTTGCTGCGGAAATCCCGGCCATGATTGCTCAAGAGTTGGAACAGCCGAACCCTGCGGCTCGCTTCCCTTGTCCGCACAACAAACCGCATGTGCCGCACCCAGA
>SXOY01000368.1 GCA_005776545.1 Planctomycetia bacterium
AGATCGAACACGTTGACGCGTGATTCTGGATTTATTGCGTTGGCATCGACCTATGCCCGCTAAACGCCGCAGTACTCGGTCGGCCACCAAGGCTTCGCAAAAAGCCCCGGCAGATCTTCTGCGCTTTTTGGATCCGGACTTCCTGGCTGAGCGAGTGGGCGGCAAGTCGGTGCTGCTGGGTGTGACCGGCGGCATCGCGGCCTACAAGGCATGCACGATCGCTAGTCGACTTGCGCAGGCAGGGGCCAAGGTGACAGTGGCGATGACGGAGTCGTCGACCCACTTCGTGACGCCGCTGACGTTCCAGGCGCTATCGGGGCGGCCGGTGTACACATCATCATGGGACCACATCGAGTCAAGCGACCCGCAGCACATTTCGTTGGCGAGTTCGCTGGATATCGCGGTGGTTGCGCCTTGCACAATGGACACGATGGCAAGATTGGCGAATGGGCAGACCAGTGATGTGCTGAGTTTGATCCTGAGCGCGATCGATCGGAAGAAGACACCAGTGTTGCTCGCGCCATCGATGAATGATGTGATGTGGGCTCAGGAATCCACACAGCGGAATTTGAAGACGCTGCAGGATGATGGGTACGAGACGATCGGGCCGGGCGATGGATGGATGGCGTGCAGGTCGGTAGGCCCAGGTCGAATGAGCGAGCCGGAAGCGATTGTCGCGGCGATGTGTGAGTTGGTGGGTTAGAGATAGATATTGAGACCAAGCAGTCGGCCAAGCTCTACTAGTCACAATCCGAAAATGCCAGCAGCTTCTTACAGTTTTGACACTGAAATACATAAGCCCGAGGGCTGCCATCGCGTGACATGTCACTTATGAAACTGTCGCTTTCTTCGGCAGAAACCGCGAGGTCTTCAACTAAAAATGATGCCGCTTCCTTCCATTTCCCCTTCAACTCCGACTCGCCGGCGGCGCCACGATAGATGCAAGCTCGTCCACAGCAAGCTAACCAGTAGTTGGCTTGCAATGCTGAAATCCCAGGAGTCCTCCAAACTGCGATGCCGAGTTCTTCAGTGCCATACTGTTCTCCAGCACTCACCTGTGAGTCGTTGAATTGAATTCGATGTTTCTCTCCAGTTCCATCTGCAATACACCAGGGGCAAATGACCGATTCAGTAGAATCGCGATACACGTTGGTTGAGTACATGTACCCACGGGATTGATTACAAAAATCGCACGTGACTTTTGACTTCTCGATCACGCCTTCATCAACTGGGTTTGGAAACAACGGGAATTTGGGGAGAGGGTCCATTACAAGGATGTTATTCGTCCCGCCGATTGACACGTGTGCGATTCGCCACTCCAGAGGAGCGTGTTTTGACCTTGAGCTTTGTTTGGTCGGGAGAGATGGGCTTCGCCGAGCCCTTCGGGCGTCGAACTTCCCGACGGCTGGCTGCAAAGCCAGACATCCCGGGAGTTCGAATTTCCCCATGGTCGGTCGTGGCATTGGACCTATGGCGCGACTATTTACGGGTGCGCTCACCCAGTTTTCTAACGGAGAGGGGGAGATTCGAACTCCCGAATGGGGTTACCCCCATTGCTGGTTTTCGAAACCAGTCCGTTCAACCGCTCTGGCACCTCTCCAAGCCCCGATCGTTCGCCGCCCGGAGGCAATATTCAAATCTCTGGCGATTGTTTCTCCATGAACCCTTGCCAAATCATAGAAAATCTGCATCGAGCGGCACAAATCCAGTACAATGAGAACGCTTCAGACGTACAGATTTTTCAAAGTTCGACGCACGCCTTCCCCCGATTCAAGCGATGTCCACTCAATTCTTCAAAGGTCGAGCACCAGTTCATTCGCAGCTGCGGGCAGCCGTGTGGCTCGCGAGCGTTGTTTTGCTCGCCGCAGTTGCTGTGGCGGCACGAATTCGCCAGCCAGCCGAACAGTCGCCGCTGGCGGAAATTCGTTTCCCAGCTAATGGCACTGTCGACTTTGCTCGCGATGTGAAACCGATCTTTGTTGCCGCGTGTATTGAGTGTCATGGAGCGGCAAAGCGGAAGGGTGGCCTGCGACTTGACATCAAGGCGGCGGCGATGGAGGGTGGAAAGTCGGGTGAGTTGTTTGTTGCTGGGGATAGTGCAAACAGCATGTTGCTGGATCGCGTGACTGGGAGAGATCAGGAACAGCAGATGCCGCTGGATAAGGAGCCGCTGCCGGAGGAGTGCATTCGCATTCTCGCGGCGTGGGTAGACCAGGGCGCGGTGTGGCCGGATGATGGTATTTCCAAGGATGCGCACGCGGAGGAGATGCACTGGGCGTTTGTGAAGCCGGTTCGAGCAGAGCCGCCGGCGGTAAAGGATTCGGATTGGGTGCGCAACCCGATTGACAACTTTGTACTTGCGAAGTTGGATGAGCAGAATCTCAAGCCTTCGGCGCCGGCTGCTAAGTCTGCCCTGCTGCGGCGAGTGACATTGGATTTGACGGGGTTGCCGCCGACGCTGGAGGAATTGGATGCGTTTCTGGCGGATGGCAAGCCCGATCTGTATGAGCGTGTCGTTGATCGGTTGCTGGCGTCACCGCAGTATGGCGTGAATCTGGCGCGCGGCTGGCTGGACTTGGCGCGGTACGCAGATTCGACCGGGTATGAGAAGGATCGCAGCCGCTCAATATGGCCATTTCGGGATTGGGTGATTGATGCGCTGAATGCGGATATGCCGTTTGATCAATTCACGATTGAGCAGCTTGCGGGCGATCTCTTGCCTGAGCCGACGCAGTCGCAGTTGATTGCGACAGGGTTTCACCGCAACACGATGATGAATGAGGAAGATGGAGTTGATGCGGAGGAGTATCGCGTCAATGCGGTGATCGATCGGGCGAACACGACGGCGTCGGTATGGCTGGGGCAGACGCTGGGGTGTGCACAGTGTCACGATCACAAGTACGACCCGTTTTCGCAAAAGGAGTATTATCGCTTCTTTGCGTTCTTTAATGATCAGGCGGAGGAATCGCGGCT
>SXOY01000369.1 GCA_005776545.1 Planctomycetia bacterium
GAGTCTTCTCGCGCTTGTCGCTGGTGACGACGCCGGTGCGTGTCGGAGTGAGTTTTTTGTCGCTGCTCATAAGTTACCTTCTGGATCACCTTTTAGAGTCGTCACTGCTGTGCCGCCTCAGTAGTCGTACTTTCCTTAGGCTTTGGCCTTCTTGATTTCCCGCGAACGCAGTTCTGTCATCACGCGAGCAATGTCCCGACGGGTCCGACCAAATGCGGTGGTGTCTGCGACCTTTTCGGTCACAGTCTGAGTGCGAAGGTTGTAGTTCTGCTCGCGCAGCTTCTTCAACTCTTCGTTCAGCACCGTGTCAGTCATTTTGCGAATCTCGGTCTTTTCCATGATGCACCTGTCTCTTCGTTTGGCTCTTCGTTAGGCAGAACTGTTCGTTAGATTTTTACACTGAAATTCGGCGACCGACCATGCGGGTCTTGGCGGGGATCTTCATCGCGGCGCGGTAGAAAGCTGCTTTAGCGGCGGCCTCAGACACACCGGCGATTTCAAACATGATGGTTCCGCGCTTCACGCGTGCTGCCCAGTATTCGACTTCAGCCTTACCGGTACCCATTCGGGTTTCCAATGGCTTCTTTGAAATCGGCTTGTCTGGGAAGATGCGAATGAAGAACTTGCCTTCACGCTTGAGGAAGTGCTGGGCGGCAATACGAGCAGCATCGATCTGCTGCGCGGTGATCCACATCGTGTCAAACGACTGCAGGCCGTAATCTCCGTAGGCAACGTAGTTGCCCTTGGTGGCCGAGCGGTCGCGGACTCGCCGCTGCTCTTTGCGATACTTGACTCTTTTTGGCATCAGCGCCATACGTCAGACTCCAAATTTCGAGTAAACATGTTTACTCGAAGAGTTGCGGGAAATAGATCAGCGACGACCACGAGCACGGGCGCGACCACCGGCTGCATCAGATTCTTCCTCTGTACGCGTCCGGGTGTAGAGACCCTTGTAGATCCAGACCTTGATACCAATCACGCCGTAGCTGCAGTACGCCTGGGCAAAGCCGTAGTCGATCTGAGCCTGGAGTGTGGAGAGAGGCAGTGAGCCAACCTTCACATCGAACGCGCGGGACATTTCTGCTCCGCCCAATCGACCTGACAGCTGAATCTTGCAACCCTTGCCACCGTTGGTCATGACAGCTTCAGTCTTCATCTTGAGCACGCGACGGAAGGCCGCACGCTTGACGATCTGTTCTGCCACCGCTTCAGCAACGAGCTGAGCGTCCATGTCTGGGTTCTTCACTTCGATAATTGAAATTGCGACCTTGCGGCCGGTCATCAATTGGAGTTCTTCTGTGAGGCGTTCAATCTCGGCGCCCTTTGGTCCAATGACCAGGCCGGGGCGGGCGGTCTTAATGACAACCTTGAGCTCTTCACGGGTGCGCTCGATATGGATATCAGAGACAGCCGCGAAGGGTGGCTTGCGATTAAGGCGCTTGTCGAGGTACGCACGGATCTTCTGGTCTTCGACCAGGAGCTCTCCAAAGAGAGCCTTAGGGGCGTACCACCGTGAGCGATGTGCTTCGGTGATGCCGAGCCGGAAACCGAATGGATGTGTTTTTTGTCCCATGGTTTATCCCAGTCGCTTAGCGACGGGTTTTCTCCTCGACAGAGATAGTGATGTGAGCGAAACGCTTGATAATGCTGTGAGCGCGACCGCGATCTTTAGGCTGGAACCGCTTCATACGCGGTCCTTCATCGACGCGGCTTTCAGTGACAACAAGTGTTGTCACATCTGCATCTGCTTGTTCAGCATCAGCAATAGCTGCATCGAGACAACGCTTGACATTCACCGCCGCACGCTTGGTGGTGAAGTTGAGCATCTGGAGTGCATCGTCAACCTTCTTGCCGCGGATCAGATCGACGAGCAGCTTGACCTTACGGGGGCTGCCGCGGTGATTGCGGATCATGCTGGTGAAGGACACGAAGTCCTTGACCGGCGTGTTGAGGGCTGCGCCGATTTTGCGAACATCATCAGCGCGAGCGCGAGGATGGTTCACATCGTTCATCCAGTTGTTCACTGACTTGAGAGCGTTATCGCCCTTCATGCCAGTGCGTTCGATAGCGGCAGCGAGCTGCTCGCGGGTAACGCCGCGGGTGGCGGCGATTTTTTTCAATGCTTTGCCACGGAGTCTCATGGCTTCCTTCCTTCGTTAGAGTTCACGGGTTTCACTTCTTAGGCGGAGCTGATTTTTCGCCAGCGTCCAGGCCTTCCTTCTTGTTGGTGTGACCCTTGAAGGTGCGGGTCAGTGAAAACTCGCCGAGCTTGTGCCCGACCATGTCTTCTGTGACGAAGACGTCGATGAAGCCCTTGCCGTTGTGCACCTTGAAGGTGTGCCCAACAAACTCGGGAACGATTGTGCAGGCGCGAGACCAAGTCTTAATTGGATCGCGGCGGCGAGATTCGTTGAGTTTCTCTACCTTGCGGTACAGGCTCTCGACGACATAGGGACCTTTTTTCAGACTGCGGCTCATACAGAATCCTCAGTTCAACTATCTGATCACTTCACCTGACCGTACCGCTTGGAAACGCGGCGACGGATGATGAGCTTGCTGGAGTGCTGTTTCTTGTTACGAGTACGACCACCCTTTGCCTCGACGCCGGTCGGACCGACAGGAGGACGGTTACCTTTGGAACGACCTGAACCACCGCCCAGTGGGTGAGCATGGTGGCTTTTTGCCATACCGCGAGTGATGCCGCGACGACCCTTGAGACGGTTCAAGCCCGCCTTGCCCAGGTCGCGGAGAATGTGATCAGCGTTATCAACCTGGCCAATGGTCCCCATGCAATCGCCGTGCACCTTGCGGGTTTCGCCTGATGGCAGAACCAGCGTCACGTAATCGCCTTCTTTGTTGGAGAGCTTTGCATAAGTGCCCGCACCGCGGCACATAGCTGCACCCTTGCCCACTGCCATTTCAACGCAGTGAACATCGAGGCCAGCAGGAATGAAACGCAGAGGCATGGCATTGCCGACATCTGGCTCGACGCCAGCGCCGGTGAGGCTGGAAATGATCTTTTTGCCGACCTTGAGACCGTTGGGAGCGATGATGTATCGCTTCACGCCATCGGTGTACTGAAGGAGAGCGATGTGAGCTGAACGATTGGGGTCGTACTCAATCGAGACAACGGTCGCTTCGATTCCGTTGCGCTCGCGGCGCTTGAAATCGATGAGGCGAAGCATTTGCTTCACGCCGCCGCCGCGGCCGCGAGTTGTGATGATTCCCTGGTTGTTGCGTCCGCCCGACTTGGGCTTGGGAACAAGCAGTGAGCGCTGTGGCTTATTGGTTGTGACTTCCACGTGCATATTGACCGACGCGTTTCGGCGTCCTGCACTAGTGGGTTTGTATATGCGAATCGGCATGGGTGTGTTTCCGTGACGTTACTTGCGAAATCAGAACAGTTCGATGGTGGCGTCGCCCTTGAGGGTGACGGTTGCCTTCTTGAGTTCTACGCCCTTTTGCAGGCCGTATTTGAGTTGCTTATTCTGGAACTTCTTGATTGAGGTCCACACGCGATCGACCTTCACGCTGTAGATGGTCTCGATCGACTGCTTGATTTCAGGCTTGGAAGCCTTCATGTCCACTTCAAAGCAGAACCGCTTCTGCTCATTCATGGCGTAGGTCGTCTTCTCGGTGAGAAGAGGCCGTTTGATGATTTCGTAGGCGTTGATTGCCATAACTCAATGCTCCTGACAACTCAGGCCTTTGGGGCCGACTTTGATTTCTTTGCTGCTGGTTTGGTTTTCTGACCACGCTTGATGCTCTTCTCTTCTGACTTCACTTCTTTCGAAGCGCCCAGAGGAGAAACGCGAGCGGCCTTGCCGGTCTGTGACCAGGGGCCTGCGAGCCATGCTTCCAGGTCAGCCTTGCCGATGACCAGGTAGCGGTGATTGAGCATGTTGAACGCTGTGAGCTGATCGCAACGAGTCAGTGAAACCTGATCGAGGTTGCGGCCGGCGAGCATAGTGTTGCGAGCCTTGGCGATATCCATGGGGAGCGCGACAAGCGTGCTCTTGTCACCGGCCTTGACGGCGGTGAGGAAATCGGCGAAGAACTTGGTCTTTGGCTCAGCGAGGTTGATGTTATCAATCACGCGCACTTCGCTGTCCATCAGCTTGGCGAGGAAAGCGTTGCGATTGGCCTTGCGGCGCATCTTCTTGGGGAGTTCGTTGCGGAAGTCTTCGCGAACCTTCTTCTTGGAGTGGCCGTGACCGCCGCCCTTCATCAGGTTGACTTTCTTGTCACCGTGACGAGCGTTACCAGTACCCTTTTGCTTGTACAGCTTGCGGGTTGAACCTTCCACTTCGTGGCGATTCTTGGTCTTGCTTGAACCCTGACGAGTGGCGTGGTGATAGTGCACGTACGCCTGCTTGATCAGAGCGGGATTGATATCGGTACCGAGAGTCGCCTCGTCAATATTGATCGAGCCAACTTCCTTACCTGTCATGTCGAGAACGGGAACTTTCATACTTTCCTTCGTCCTTACTGGGGCCTTCTGGTTTGAACACACGTTCAAACTCGCCTATCCGAATCGTCGCCAATTGCGAGGTTTACAACTCGCACCCAGACTTTCATCTGGTGGGACGGCCCGGAATCAACTCGGCCTTCCATCGCTCGATTCCCGTCACCAGGTTTCGAGCGGCTCCGCCTTTGTCGTTGCCCGGTGGTATCTGATCCATTGCTACTTTCGCAGCTGAGGATTCGAGACCTTCCGAGCCTGCTGACCGTCAGGCTTGACGACCAGCAGCGTCCCGTGAAACAGTCACGGACTCTTCCCGAAAACTACTTCTTAGCCTTCGCCTTTGCCGCCTTCGACTTGTAGAGTCGAGTTGCGGGTCGGATGATGACCATGCCGTTGTTTGCACCAGGGACTGAACCCTTGATGAGGAGGAGATTATTTTCTGCGTCGATTCGAACCAGGTCAACCGAACGCTGCGTAATGCGAGCGTCGCCCATGTGCCCTGCCATTTTCTTGCCCTTGGCAAGACCGCCGCCGAAGCCACGGTTTGAACAGAGTGAGCCGATTGAACCCGGTGAACGGTGCTTACGTTCAGTACCGTGTGATTGAGGCATGCCCTTGAAGTGCCAACGCTTCATAACGCCGGCGAAACCCTTGCCCTTGCTGGTTCCGATCACATCGACGTACATTGTGCCTTCGAGAGCTTTTACTGTAAGTTCCTGGCCCAGGGTGTAATTTCCCGAGTCCTTTGCGTCCACGCGGAATTCACGGTGGAAGCGCTTGGCAGTGGTGCCAGCCTTGAAGTCGTGAGCGATCATCGCCATCGTCGAGTTACGCGGCTTCATGTTGTCAAAGCCGATCTGGACGGCCGAATAGCCATCGGTCTCCATGGTGCGGACCTGAGTCACGACACATGGACCGGCTTGAATGACAGTCACGGGAACGGAGACGTTGCCGTCTACGAACACTCGCGTCATGCCGATTTTTTTTCCAAGCAGTGCAACTGACATTGAAAGCCCCTAAACCAAAGCGGCTCGCACTCCCGTGATTAAGCGGGCGAAACGAGCCGTCAAACATCATGCCTTGATCTTAATAAACACACCAGCGGGAACGACAAGTCGATTCAGAGCTTCGACCGTGCGAGCGTTTGGCTCGAAAATATCGATAATCCGTTTGTGGGTCCGGATTTCAAACTGCTCGCGACTCTTCTTATCAATGAAAGGAGAGCGAAGCACTGTGTAACGCTCAACGCGTGTCGGTAGCGGCACAGGGCCACTCACCTTTGCATTAGTGCGTTTCGCGTGATCCACGATCTCTTTCGCCGAAGCGTCGAGAGCGAGGTGGTCATACGCCTCCATACGAATTCTAATTCTCTGACCAGTCATCGTGCCCGCCATCTGAAAGTGCCAAAGAGTTCAGTAAGGTAAATCTCACGCCCAAACGCGAAGACGCGACTCCCAGACCGAGGCCACCTCGGCCGAAACTCGCATTCCACCCGGCTTTCGCCAGTAGTTTGGGGATCCATCCACCACCATTCCGAGCATAAACGCGGCAGAACGCCGTGCTCGCGCCGGAATAAGTCGGGAAGGATAGCCATCTGCGCGTCAGTGTCAAACCTCCAGCAAACAGAACCTTCATGTTTCAGACCGGTACAACCACTTAAAGGTCTCGCTTGCGTAGATTCAGTCCGATTTGTGCCGATGATTCTGGGACGCTTGACTTGCCGCTACATGGAGTTTATCCTTACAAACTCCAATCAAAGGATCGATAATGAACACTCAACCTCAAACATTCCTTATTACCCTGTTCCTAGCGGCAGGATCTGCGCTTGGACAAGCACCAACTCCCACCCCGCCACCGGTCCCTGCCAAAGCATCGCCGCTCATTGAGTTCTCTGACAAGCTCGTGCGATTGGAATCGGCGGGAGTCAGCATGAAACTGCCGTTGGGCTGCCATGCCACTTCGAGTACCGCAGTCGATTCCTCTTCAGTACAGGTGATGCCCGAAGATTCGACCTGGTTGGTCCAGATTGAATCTCCTCGCTCCACGCGTGCAGACATGAGCCTTCAAGAAGTCTGCGATGCATTGATCAATCAGTTGTTGCTTCGGTCAGCGCACCTCTCTGATCAGAAAACAGCAAAGCACGACAGCGGCTTTGAGTTTGGCAAATACTCTGAAGCAGTTCGCGGCCAAATTGTCGAGCGCAATGACGACCTGAAAATTACTGGATGGCCCCCCGCCGCTCGTATCTATGTCGAGACGTATCCAGGCGATATCCCCGGGAAAGAAGCGGGCCTGGGAATCATTCGCGGTTTCACCATTGTCAAAGTTGCAAGCGATCGATACATTACTTTTGAATTCCGCACTCCAAAGCCAAATTTTGCTGATGCGCGAATCATGTACGAAACGATGGTCGCAACCAGCACTTTTGCGGACCCCGCGACCGTTCAAACCGGTCGCAAAAGTGCACTCGAAGGCGGCCTGCAGATCATGCAGCGCGTTGATGCCGATGCACTCAAGACAATCGTCGATGCACTTCCTGAACGCTGGCAGCGGCTGTATGTTCCGTCAAAGACCGGCGCAGCCGCGGACGACACTGAAATCGGATATCGCCGCTTGCGTTTCCACTGGGGAAAACGTGGAGAAATCGATGCCTCTCGCCCAGAAGCACAATACAATGCGACCGATCGGCAGGAAGGAATCGTGATCCTGCTCGATGCACGCGCACTTGATGTCGACATGCTCAGCCCAACAAAGAAAGTTCGGCGAATTATCGACTCTGCCTCTGCCTTCTTCATGACACCTGATCGCCTCCAGGAGACCTGGACAATTCGCAACGCTATCCGCGATGGAAAGACCACCTCGCAGATCACCGAAATCGGTTCCCGCAACGGCACCGACATGGTGGTAAGCGTGACCGCCAACGGCCAGACCCAACAGGTCCGCCCGATTATTCAAGGAGAGCTTGCCAGCAGCGGATACCTCTCTCAAGCAGAATCGCGTTTGCTGCCACAGATTCTCCTGCTGAATAAAGTGTCAACCGAATACGGTTTCTATGTCTGGAACTCCACCTCGCAGACCATCAAACTCCGCCGCGATGTTCTGGACGAATCGACTCCGGGTGTTTGGAAACTGACCAGTCGCGCCACCGAAGACAGCAAGGCAGAAATTTCGACTTTCAATGAACGGGGCGATTTCATTCGTACCGAGCTGCTCAACGACTCCGGTGACACCATGTACTGGGAGCCAACCGACCTTCAAAAGCTCCTTGATCTTTGGAAGCAAAAAGGTCTTCCCACCGACTGATAGTTGCCAAACCAATAGCTAGACCAATAGCTAGACCAATAATAGTTGTTGCAGAGTTGGCGAAGATCGGATAGTCTTTGGCTGCTGGCACATTGCCAGATGGAGACTATTGATGCGTCAGAATTCCCTCTTGCCTGCCTTTCTCTTCGCCGGACTCTGCGTTGCAACCACAGCGTTTGCAGGTCCCGATCCGCTATCTGTTCCCGGTCGTCGCGCACCCCGCGTCGATACGCCGTTTGATCAAAAGCCATTCTCTGTTGTTGACGGAAAACAAGTTCCAGTCCCCGACGTAAAAATGGGTGACGCCGCAACAATCGATCGCATTGCCGAGCAAGGAAGGTACTTCTCCGGTGTCATGGCAACCCTCACTGAACTCTGCAATACCTTTGGCCCGCGACTGACAGGTTCAGAAGCCCACGAAAAAGCAGCAACTTGGGCTCGCGATCGTTTCCGCAGCTACGGCCTCAAAGCCGATCTCTGGCAATGGGGAACAATCCCCGTTCGCTTTGACCGCGGCCCCTCAACCGGCGTGGTCTATCGCGTAGATGAATCGCCCGATGAAGAAGGCACAAAGATCAAAGAACCTCAAAAGGTCCGCGATCTGCAATTCACAACGCTTGCATGGGCCGCTGGAACCAAAGGTCCGACCAAGGGCCGCGTGGTCCGTATGCCCACAACCGAAGAAGAGTACAAAGCAATTGAGGGACAACTCAAGGGCGCCTGGATTCTCCTCAAACCGCCGCCAACCCGCGGCCAACGCGGCGTTCGCGGCAACTCGCGCGGTCGCTACGAACAACGCATCAAAGCCCACCAGGAAGTTCGCGAAGGCAAGAACGCCGATGAACTCCCAATCGAAACACGCGTGTGCTTCAAGGAAATCGCCGGTTTCATTTCCACCAGCAAAGATGAGCGAGTCTGGACTGGTGCAATAAACGGTTGGCGAGAACTTGATCCAGCCAAGCCTGAATCATGGCCGAGCGATGTTGAAGTAACAGTGCGTCAGAGCGATTACGACTTTATCAATAGTCGTATCACCGATGGCGACAACATGGATGTCGAATTCAATCTCGACAACAAGATGACAGGCGGCCCATTCCCCAGTTACCTTGTGATCGCAGAACTCCCAGGCACCACTCGCCCAGATGAAGTTGTCATCATGTCTGGCCACCTTGATAGCTGGAACGGCCCAGGCTCACTTGGCACCACCGATGACGGCACCGGCTCCGCTGTAACCATTGAAACCGCCCGCATTCTCGCCGCTGCCCGCGCTCGGCCCGATCGCACCATCCGCTTCATCTTGTGGTGCGGCGAAGAACAAGGACTTCTCGGCTCGAAGTCTTATGTTGATTCAATCAAAGATCAGCTCGACAAAGTCTCAGCCTGTTTCGTCGACGATGGCGGCACAAACTACCAAGGCGGACTCCCCGCCGCTGACAATCAAGTTGAATACCTTGCAGCAGCAACCGCTCCGGTCAATTCCTATTTCCCCGACATGACAGTCAACGTCCGCCCCACCGGGCAGTACATTGCCACACACGGTTCCAGCGATCACGCGAGCTTCAACGCCGCAGGAACGCCGGGATTTTTCTGGGACGAAGTTGGTCGCGCCGATTACGGATACGGCTGGCACACCCAGCATGATCGACTTGATCTGGCGATTCCCGAATACCTGATACAGTCGGCCACATGCTCGGCGATCACCACCTTCAATTTGGCGTGTGCTCCCAACCTGCTCCCAAGAGCAGAAAAAGCTCCAGGCCCAACCCCGCGAATCTCTGAGCGAAACACCAATCAGAGTCTCGCAGGCAAAGCAGATCCAGCTAAGCCCGAGACAAAGCCGGAACCCAAGCCCGAAGCGAAGCCAGAATCAAAGTAGTCGCTCGATCCATCGAGTTGACGTTTTTCTTCAAGCGATTGAACGCGCGTGAACGCATTCGACGCTACGCTTTTGCTGCACGGTTTTCGCGCACACGAAGGGTACTTGTTTGGCCACTGAACGACTTATCTCCGCCGCCCCCAAAGCAGAAGAAGAGCAAATCAACTTCGCGCTGCGGCCGAAAGTACTTTCAGAGTTTGTCGGGCAAAAAGAACTCGTCGAGCGATTGACCATCTCCCTCCAAGCAGCCAAAGCACGAAACGAGCCGCTTGAACATTTGCTGCTGCACGGTCCGCCCGGGCTTGGCAAAACCACCCTCGCGCATGTCATCGCCAAAGAGATGGGCACGCGAGTGGTGCTTGAATCCGGCCCAACTCTTGCCAAAGGGACCGACCTCGTCGCCGCGCTCACCAGTCTGCAAATGGGCGATGTCCTCTTCATTGATGAAATCCATCGCCTTCCCATCGCAGTTGAAGAATTCATCTACCCAGCAATGGAAGATTTCCGCGTCGATGTTCGCATCGATAGCGGCATGAACGCCAACACAGTGCACCTGCAGCTCAAGCCCTTCACGCTCATCGGTGCGACCACTCGCTCCGGCCTGCTCTCCTCTCCCATGCGTTCCCGCTTTGGCTTGGTCCACCACTTCCGGTTCTACCAGTCTCAGGAACTCGCTGCGATTCTCGCCCGCAGCGCAGAACTCCTGAATTTCAAGATCCACACCGACTCGCTCAAACTCATCGCGACTCGTTCCCGCGGCACACCGCGCATCTGCAACCGACTCCTCCGCCGCGTCCGCGACTATGCACAAGTGAAATCCAAGGGCGATATCACTCCCGCAGTCGTTGAATCAGCTCTCATGCTGGAGGGCATCGATGCACTCGGACTGGACGAACTCGATCGCTCGTACCTGCGAACACTTGCAACCGTCTACGAAGGCGGCCCCGCTGGCATCCGCGCTATCGCCGCAAGTCTGAGCGAAGACCCCGGTACACTCGAAGCCGTCGTCGAACCATTCCTGCTCCAACTCGGGTTCGTCGGCCGCACTGAACGCGGTCGCGTGCTGACGCGCCAGGCCTGCGAACACCTGGGCATAGCCTATCGCGAACCAGCGGTCAGCAAGACAATGTTTGATGGTGGCTCAAATCCTGACTGCTAATCAAGTTGTCAGCAACCTTGTGAAAACGCATCGACAAAATCGAGATAATCAAAGAAGTCGATCGTCGTGTCATTATTGAAATCTGCCGCCGGGTCGTTCGCGGAATACAGATCCACAAAATCGAGATAGTCAAAGAAGTCGATCGTTCCATCGTCATTGATATCTGCCGGGCAAAGATCGACAAACACCGAATACCGGTTCACAGAGCTGTTTCCAGTTTCTTCATACGCTACAACCGCAATCTCATTGAATCCGTGCTGCATTCCAGTTGTTGTCCGCTGCCACTCAAAGCGGTCATTGCGAGTCGCCTGGTTGAAGACAGTTACAAGTGTACGTGGGTCGGTTGCAGGTGCCACGTTCAACATCGTGTGCACACGATTCGTTGTGCGATCACTCGCCAACACCTTAAACGCATACGAACTGACCGTCAACGTTGTCGGATTCGGGAACGTCACCGCCGGTGCAGAACGGTCGATGCAAAACGGAACTCGCCAATCCTTGAACAACGGCAATGCTCCCACCATTCGATGCCTGAATGCAATCACCGAAAGGTAGTGAATACCTTCCCCCAGATTCGCGGCGTTAATTGTTTGCACATAGTGACCATTAACAGCCGTGGTTCCGTTGTAGGCTGGTTGCTTTAATGTTACAAACTCTTCATATCCCGCGCTCGATCCGGCTGTATGTGGATTATCGATATTCCCATTTCCATTGCGATCAACATAGCCCTGATCAATTCGGAACAGTGCATTGTCATCGGTGTTGATATCAAGCACATCACCCGGCGTCGTCGCCAGATCAATATTGAATGTCGCACTGGTAATTACAGGAATCGACGTCAGTCGCCGCCGCGATGCGGGAATTCCTGAAGCATCAGCAGGCAACGTCGAAGTCACCCCAGTAAAAGAAACCGTCCCATTTGGAACCACCGGGCCATACACCACATACCCCTTACTGTGCGTGCCCGCACTCGACACGTTTCGCGGCACGGTAATCAGCACTCGTTGATCACCCCCCACCACTAGCACATCCGGGACAACATTGGTGGGATCGACAACTGAATCCGTTGCATTGCCCGTCAGCTCCTTCAACCGTGTTCCAATAGGAAACGAAGTCAAAACACTTCGGCTGTCCGTGCCCGCATCCCAACGGTCGTTCACTCCCACCAGCACATTGGATTGCCCGCCGCTGCGCCGGTCATAGATCAACACATCGGCCTTGCTTGAGTTCACCGTGTCTGTGAAATTCAACTGATAGAACTCGCCGCGACAATACTGATTGTGAATCTGCACCAATTTGGTAATGGCAGGATTCGCACTGTTCGCAGTCGGATCAAGCCCAAGTGCGATATCAACGCCGCCACGAGGCCAGAATCCGCCCGTGCGTGAAATACCGCGTGCGTTGTGATACACCTTGGGAAGCCCACTTCGGGTCAACAGATACGCATATGACAGCAGCCCTTGCTGGCGAATAGTCGGAGCTGGTGGCGCACTCCCGCCATCGCCAGTGGTCCCGTTATCATGGCTATAAGAGTGGAACACTCCGATCGAACCATCTTGCACCAGATTACTTGCATCATCTTGAACATCCAGGTGCTGGTTGAGAACGTTGTTCCAGTCGCCAAGTCCCGCAGCGCTCACCAAATCTCTCAACGCACCTGAACCATTGATATCCAGGGCATCGCGATTTCCAAACCAGTCTCCCGACCGCTGCGGCTGGGCGCTTTTGTTATTCGTTTTTCTAATGTAATTATCATATGTGAACGCATTATTCTCAACTGACTCGCCAAAGCTGAATGGAGTCACCATACGGCCATCTGGAGTCTGACGCCGGTTGTAGAGCACAGAATCAAAATAGGTATCCCAGAACCAGCTGGGCATGTGCTTACAAGCATCGAGTCGGAATCCATCGACCTTTACATCATCCAGCATCCACTGCGTCCACCGCATCAAATAACCGGTGCCGTTCTCTGAAATCGGGTCGTTCAGCGCAGCATTTGAATTAAACGGCCGGAATGTAAAGTTCTGTGCCCCAGGATTACGCGCGGTTCCCGGATTCGATGTCACTGTTCCAGCTAATCCCTGATCCACATAAAACCTGCGGTTGTTTGCATCAACACGATTCGTGACTGTCCCCGCCGGAATATTCGCCGCATTTCCGACATC
>SXOY01000370.1 GCA_005776545.1 Planctomycetia bacterium
CGACGCGCTCTACCAACTGAGCTACCGCCCCATGAATTCCATCAACCGGGAAAGCGTTTGGTGCGTTTCCCCGGCCCGGAGGATATGCCCCAACACAATCAAAGAAAACCCATTTGTCAGACCTGAAATACGGATTCACCCGGATTGTTCAATGGCCGCGGCGGCGTACCCTCAGCGGTGGCCAGCGACTTTACACCCGGATTTTCTGAAACTCTGCTGCTGAGTCTGCGTTGTCGATCGCTGTATCCATTTGCCCTGATTCCATTTGCACAGATTCCGGCGGGGCAGCGTCCTGGACTCCGCGTTCTTGATTTGCCGGCTGGCGGCGGCGTGCTTTCCTGTGCTTTGGCATCGGCGGGTTTCAATGTCACACCTTGCGACTTGTTCCCGGAATATCACCCGCGCAAACTGGCTGAACATCCGCAGACGACCGCTGCGACTTTGTTTTCGAGCATGACCGATGCGACGCTACCAGTCTGGCTGCGCACCGAGTTGTTCGGCAACGGCGGCGATGCACCGGCTCGACGTGACTTGTCTGTTGTTGGGGCAGATATGGAAGCGACGCTGCCATTTGAGACTGGTGCGTTTGACATGGTTGCCTGTCTTGAAGGTATTGAACATGTCGTTGATCGACATCGAACGCTTCGCGAATTGCGACGCGTGCTTAAGCCCGGTGGCAGGCTGGTTCTTACGACTCCCAATCTCATGTCACTGCGCGCGAGGTTGGCCTATGCGCTGGCCGGACAAAGGGCGTTCAAGTCCTACGTAGATGAGCACACCAGCATCTGGGGAAAATCTCCCGATGGAACTCGACTCTATCACGGGCACGCCTTTTTGCTCACGTACTTCCAGATTCGTTACAGCCTGTATCACTGTGGGTTTCGCATTCGCCGCCTCTTGCCCAGCAATTACAGCGTGAGCAGTCTGGCGTTGGTTCCGCTTGTGCCGCTTGTGGCTGCTGCGACGTGGTATAGCCAGCGCGGGGCAAAGCGCAAATTTGCGCGGATCATGAGAGGTGCAGATGACCTTTCATACACACCGCCGCCGGGTACGTTGCCACCGTATGACGAGATGCTCAAACATCTCCTGTCGCCACACCTTCTGCTCAATGCCACAATGGTGATTGAGGCCGAGGCATTCGAGTGAGGTATCTGTCATTTCGGTATTAATGCCGATTGAGGTCATGTTGCGGTTGTCCCGGTCACGCACAGTTTCTGACTGCTTGACAGGTTCCTCTGCATCTGTTACATTGTCTCAACCACAGGAGGTACGCATGGCACGCAACGATAAGCGGTTTGGAATTTCAGGTAGGCGAAGAAGAATTGCATCGGCGATTGGGGCGATCTTGCTCGCATCGCAGGCGTTAGCACAGTTCGTGAATCCAGCAAGCACGTGGGACCCAAACGACCCGCAGAACATTGCGGACCGGCATGAGTTCATTGTGCGATACTGGAATGGCATGGACTCAGGGGACATGGTTACCGCGATGCAAGGCATGCATTTCACAAACCAGCCGCTCAATAGGCTGAGTTTCTTCTTTTATGAGGCGTATGCACTGTTCGAGAGTATTTATTCTCACCGGCTGTACAGTGCTCCACGTACCGACCCACCGTATTCAATCCAGGATCTGATATGGGACGATCCGTTGCTGCTGGCGAAGTTCCGCGAATACACGCTGACTGGAACGCTTGCCACCGCGATTCCAGATGATCCAACGGCCGTCAGCAATCACGTTCAGGCGGTGCTTACGGCGGTCGCTGGCGAGCCCGGCAACTCACTTTCCGGCGGAAGTATCACTGGTAGGCAATACCATCGTGTCAAATGGGCTAACTACTACTTCGACAGCGACTGGGTGGGTCGTTGATTGGAATGTGGCTGAGCCATCGCCTGGGACCACAAAGGAGATTTTGAGATGCCTGATAGACCAATCGCTCATCAAATGCCTTGCCCAGTCCGGCTTAGGGAGGCTCCATAACGATCCCAACTTTCCCGATTTTGATTGTGATGACTTTGATCGTGCAATGCTCGCTTGGCTTCATAATCGCCTAAAGGCCTATCCGCAAGAGATTCAGGATGAACTCAGACACATGTATTCGGTCCCGCTTTACTACAAGTGCAAGGATGGAACAAACCCTGATGGCACTCCGAAGTGGGTGGAGAATGGCCACGCGGTGAGTCTTATTCTCGACTGTAGCAATGATCCGTGTGTGTACTGGGTGATCGATCCGCAGACGGGTCGGATCCTTGGGCCCTATCCCTATCCGGGTACCGAAATGCCAGCGGAGGATCTGCGTAAATTCTGGAAGGAATTCCGCAAGAAGATCATTGACGACCTTGAACCCAATTATGGGTGCCACGAGAAAGAGCGAGAGATCGTGGACCCACCAAGGGATTACGAAAGGCCAGATTGGGACTACCCACCCACGCCACCCGGACAGGAGAGAAAGAAAGACATAGAGCATCCTGCCTGGTGGCACGACAGGGAACTAGGTCCAACTGATCCCCGATGGAATGATGTAGAAAAAGACATGTGGAAGCGTTTCAAAGAAAAGCTTAAGAGCTGCTGCGATCGTTTCCCATTGCGCGACTGTCCGACCACGCCTGGTCAAGCGCCAACTCCGTGCGAAGACCCCGAGCCATATATATGGAAACCCTAGTTGCCGATAAGGGTTCCACATTCCGGGCATCGTGATCTTTTCGTCAGCCCAGAGCGAGAGTATTTGCACTTCGGGCAGAGGTTTTGGGGTTGGAGTTTGCCACTCGAGCGATTCCGCCGCCATTTCCACGCGATGTATAGTGCAGTGGGTATCGGCCACAGCGGCAAGAAAAAGCACCAGCCCGATCGGTACCCCGGAGCCGCATCATGTGGCAACTGCACGAAGGGCTTAATTGCGAAAGCTCGAGAGGTGTCAGCTCGCCTGTAAATCGCGCAACGCCATGCTGGAGGACCCTCACGCCAGTTGAATACCCCGACCATTCCGCCACCGATGCCGAATTGTGTATTGCCAGGGAAAGTGATCTGCACCTGCCAGTATGCGAAGAACGTGAGAAGCGACCCAGTGAGGATCGCAAGGAAGGCAATCCTTTTCGCGGCCTGCATCTTGGTCATGCAACGATTATATCCGCGTTACTCCCCAGAAAGGCAAGGCAGTAAGTCGCGGATTTGACGAAGCGCTGCGAGGTGTGGTGCGGTCCATGCCTGAGTGCCCGAACTCTGATGTTTTGATTCGGCAAGTCCGTGCTGATCATCGCCCAGTCCCGCGCTTCGCGAAGCGCGGACTCGTGTCATAATGAGGTCGCGGATCTGGTGTGCGTTGTCGACGCCTTCGATGTGACCAAGGTGGTCTGAACCGTGGCCTTTTCCTTGAGCATGGCCGCCGCCGCCGGCGGTGAGCACAGCGACATCGGCGATGCCAAAAAACCGCTGCAATGGCCCCTGTTCAACGGTCACATTCTGAACATTTTCGTAGGTGATTGTGGTCTCAGAAAGCTGAAGCACGCCGCGGCGGAGGCGCATGGAGCGATCGGTCAGGACGTACCAGGTGCTGTCGAAGCGAAGGTGAATACCAATGTATCCAAAGATTCCTTGCACCAGGAACAGACCAGCCCACAGAATGGCTAGCACAATTCCAACTACTGGGGCGGCAACGGTGATTCCGACCCAGCCAATCACTGCAAAGATATTGAAAGAGAAAAGTCCGATCCAGAAAAACACTC
>SXOY01000371.1 GCA_005776545.1 Planctomycetia bacterium
GAGCCTATTGCGAGAAGTTGCCCTTACAGATTCCAATCTCTCAACATTCCAGCATTCCTAACGTACAACTTTGCGCTAAACTTATCGCCCTAGGTTCTCTTCCGATAGCGATTACTCGCCGAGGCTTACACCGTTTCGAGGAGTTTTGCAATGGCCACTACCAGCCGGTGCGTTTCCGCCGCCGTATTCACCATCAATACTCTCGCTGTTTCAGCTGCGACCGCACACTGGACGGTCACTAGTCTCCACCCCGCCGGAGCAAACTACTCATACGGATGGGGCACCGGAGGCATACAGCAGGTCGGCGAGACTTTTTCAGGCGGAAGAAAACGCGCCACCTTGTGGACTCAAACTGCGGCATCACGCGTCGACCTGCATCCACTGCTCGCGGTTAATTCTTGGGCGAACGGGACGAACGGCTCGCAACAGGTAGGCGTGGCCCGCGCATCCGGCGTAAATCGCGCCAGCCTGTGGAGCGGCACCGCCACGTCTTGGGTCGATCTGAATCCCGCTGGCTCATCTAATTCATCCGCCAACGCGATGACTGACACGATTCAAGTGGGCTTCGCTACGGTTAATGGTCTCGATCGAGCTAGTCTGTGGCGAGGTACTGCCGCGTCGTGGGTTGATCTCACCCCACCCGGATCCGGCACTGGTGGATCCAACGTTCTTGGAGCGAGCGGATCTATGCAGGTTGGCTTCGCCGACGTTAATGGGACCACCCGCGCCAGCCTCTGGAGCGGCACCGCAGATTCCTGGGTCGACCTTCATCCTCCGCAGGCAGAGTTTTCTTACGCTCATGGCGTATCCGACTCGCAGCAAGTAGGTCGCGCCTATATTTCACTCGACTGGCGCGCGAGTCTCTGGAGTGGTAGCGCCGCATCCTGGGTCGACCTCAGCCCACCTGGATCGACGGACGGAAACGCCATGGCGGTGAATGGTGGTTATCAAGTCGGCTGGGTTAGACTAAACGGAATTACGAGAGCAAGTCTTTGGCGCGGCACGCCAGAGTCTTGGGTGGACCTCAACGCTTTCCTCCCTCCTCGATTCGGCTCGGCGACTGCAACGGGAATCACCACCGACGGGGTCAACATCTACATCATCGGATACGGCAGCAGCACCACAACCGAAGCTCTGCTTTGGACCGGTCCCATCGTGCCCTCCTGCCCCGCCGACTTCAATCGTGATGGCTCGGCGGATTTTTTGGATTTTCTCGCCTTTGTCGAGGCCTTCATTGCACGTGTTCCATCCGCCGATTACAACAACGATACCTCTATTGACTTCTTCGACTATCTCGACTTCGCGGATGCGTTCAGTACCGGATGCTAATTCGCTAATAAACGGACGACGCAGGCCTTTTGTGCTACTTCACAGGAGTTTCTTTGCGAGAACCAGACTTTTCGAGGTTCGCCGTGTTGACCTACCTGTCGCCAGAGCATTGGACTTTTGCATAGCCATTACGTATTGCCTGTCCTAAACTCCCCCGCGTCAGCACTCAAAAAATGACATGAAGTCCGATCCCAGGAGTCTCCCTTGCCCAATGCCACCCTTAACCCAACCCCCACATCTATGAACTCTAAACTCGCCCTCGATGGAGGAACCCCTGTCTCCGCCAAGGCCGTCCCTTTCATGTCCACCGGACTGTCCGATAGTGACATCGGTGCAGCTATGCGTGTGCTTCACTCTGGCATGCTCCGCGCTGCCACCAAGTGTGATGAACTCGAACGCCGATTTGGCAGCATGACCGGCGCTAAGCACGCCATGACCTGTGCCAACGGAACCTGCGCACTCCAACTTGCCTACGAGCCACTGTTCCAGCCCGGCGATGAAATCCTCGTCCCGGCATGGACATACATCGCAACAGTCTCAATGGTGGTCGCTCGCGGTTGCATCCCAGTCTTTGTTGATGCGATCCCGGAAACCGGCCAGATCGACATGGCTGATGCCGCAAAGAAAGTGACTCCGAAAACCAAGGGCATCGCTGCGACTCACCTGTACGGTTGCCCCGTTGATATCGATTCTGTTCAAGCTCTCGCCGCCAAACACAATCTCAAAGTTGTCTACGACGCGGCCCAGGCTCACCTTTCTACATACAAGGGTCAACCGCTCGGCAAGTTCGGCGATGTCGTGACCTATTCCTTCTACGCGACCAAAAACCTCGGCACCGGCGAAGGCGGCCTGCTTTCCTGCAACGACGACAATCTCGCCCGCAGTATCAAACTCCTCCGGTCGCACGGCGAGACCGACAAATACCTGCACGAATCCATCGGCTTCAACTACCGGATGAACGACATTACCGGTGCGATCGGATGCTCAAAGCTCGATCGACTTGAAGCCCAGACCCGCCAGCGTCAGCTCAATGCCGCACGCTTTGATCGCCTTTTCGCACCGCTCGATGGCATCACACCCCTGTTGCAAACACCCGGTTCGCAGAGTGCATACCACCTCTACGTCATCAAGATCGACACCGCAAAATTCACCTGCACCCGCGACCAGTTCGCAAAAGCTCTACACGCTGAGGGTGTCCCAAATGCTGTCCATTACCCACGCCCCCTGCCCAAGCAGCCCGCACTCGCCAAGTTCGATAAGAACAACACACCTGTCGCCGACTTGCTCGCCACACAGGTCTTGGCACTGCCAATGCATCACGACCTCACCGATGACCATTTCCGTATTGTGGCTGAGGCCATGACCAAAGTCGCCAGTGCGTACCGCAAGTAATCAGGAACTCAAAAACCTCACTTTTCACAGCGAGCTGGCCGACCCAGCTCGTTTTTTCTACATTTCGCGTGACCAGGCTCGACCCCTTGCGTTCCACCTATATCGGTACAAACAAACCCGCCGATTTCGGAGGCTCACATGTCAAACTTCTCTCCCTATTCACGCTCGACTCCCCAACCTACAAATCTGCAACTTCTCGCCTCAGCCCTTTCCACAATCCCCGGCTCAAATGCCATTCGCGTACGCAATGGTCAAACACCCACCAAAACCGATGCAATGCAGAGCCTTCTTTACACCCTCTCCCTACTGACTGCCTCAGAACGCCAAACGCGGCGTATTCCAAACTCCGGTCGCAAATCACAGCGCCGCAATTCCGCCGCATAAGTGCTGCGTAAGTGCTGGCCCGACCCAACTCGCTCCATCTACCCTTGGCCATGCTCCTTCCACTCTCAGCGTTCCCACTTCCTGAATACGCCTCGCAATCTGTACTCGCTGGTTCCGCTGTCATCGTCATTGATCTTCTTCGCGCCTCCACCACTATCGCAACGGCACTCGCCCACGGCGCAACAGAGGTCATCCCCTTCCAAACCCCCGAGTCCGCTCTCGCCTCAAGAAAATCAACCAACCTACTCGGTGGAGAACGCAACGGCATCCGCATTCCTGGATTTGACCTTGGCAATTCTCCGCTCGAATACACGCGTTCTCGCGTACATTCGCGGCGTATTTCCTTCACCACCACCAACGGCACCCGTGCCATCCTGCACGCGGACGCCGGCAGCGCGAACGTCATTACAATCGGCTCGCTGGTGAATCTCTCGGCCGTTTCTGATTTCATCTCAAAGCTCAATCTCCCTGTAAATATCCTCTGCGCAGGAACCGGCGGCAGAGTTTCTCTCGAAGATTGCCTCGCCGCCGGAGCATTTATTGAACGCCTTACTGCCAACCCGCTCAGAGCACATCACACCATCGAGGCAGATGACCAGGCCCTGATGATGCTCAAACTCTGGCGAAGCGAAAGCCCGGGTCTCGGGCGACTGCAAGAAGCTGTTTCTTCTAGTGCCGGAGGACGCAATCTCCTGGCCCTGGGCTTCAGCCTCGACATCCGTGAGTGCATTCGCATTGACTCCCATCCGGTTGTCCCTGTTTTTCATCGAGGTACAAAAACAATCACTCTACGTTGACCCAAACTTTCGACTAACTTCGTCGCTCCCGCAGGGTTTGAAATATGTAGCCGATCCGCTGTCACTTCTGCTGAAAACTCTTCACATTTGACGGCACCCATCCAAGAATCACGCAGACAATCCGAAAGCTCTTGCCGCCGCGAGGAATGTACGACATGGGAGGTTGTGCACGCGGTGTCAGATGCCCATTAAGGAAGGATCCGAATTATGGCGCTTCCATCTCAGACCGATCGTTCAAGTGAATTAGGCCGCAGCGGCGCATCCGCAGGCGGAAAGAAAGGCTTCGACCCTGTCGTTGTCGCACTTGTTATTCTTGTTGGCGCATGTGCAACTTTCGCTGGCGTTGCAGTATTTCGCGGCCGTTCAACCGAGCAAGTTCCTCCCACCGAAATCACAAAGGTTCCAGTTGAGACTCCGATCAACACTCCACTTGTTCAAACACCTGTTGCAGCAACAACACCACCAACCAATACGCCGGTAGCTCCTAAGACAGAACCAAAACTTCCCGAAACCGTGCTTGTGAAGCAAGGCGGCACGGCAACCCCGCCCAACACTCCTGCGACAGAACCCACGACATTGAAGCCGACTCCGGTGGATGTGACCGGTGCCAATACCGTGGCAACAGTTCCCCCTACCTCTATTCCAAATACTCAACCACTGCCAGCAACCGCGACCACCAGCGATGTACTGGCGATGATCCAGTCAGGCGATGCCGAACTGCTCAAAGGCAACCTGCTTGGTAGCCGCACGATCCTGTCGAAAGCACTGCTCGACTCGCGAACCACCGCCGCGGATCATGCTATTCTGCGTGAGAAACTCACAAAGCTCAACGAAGAATTGATGTTCGGAACAAAGATCGCTGCAGGCGATTCGACGCTTGAGGAATACACAATTGTTCCCGGTGATCGCCTCGCAACACTTCCAAAGAAACTGCAACTTCCCGTCACTTGGGAATGTATCGCTCGTATCAATAAGCTCACAAATCCTGGGGCACTTCGCATCGGACAAGTACTTCGCGTCCCCCGCGGCCCATTCCACGCGATCATTTCCAAGAGCGATTTCAAAGCCGATATCTTCGCCGGCTCTCCCGATGAACCCGATCAGTGGACTTTCATTCGTTCATTTAATGTCGGTCTCGGCGAAAACGATGGCACCCCCATCGGCAACTTCACGGTTCGAAACAAGATGAGCGACCCATCCTGGGTCAATCCACGAACCGGTGAGAAGTTCGCTGCAAAAGATCCCAAAAATCCAATCGGTGAACGCTGGGTTGGTCTCGAAGGCGTCGGCCCA
This sequence comes from Planctomycetia bacterium, assembly GCA_005776545.1. Next base: position 5,196 of record SXOY01000371.1, read on the forward strand.
TCTTCCAGTTACAAAGGCCTGGGTATCCACGGCACAATCGAAACCGACTCAATCGGCAAGACCAAGAGCATGGGTTGCATTCGTCTGGGTGATGAAGATGTGAAATGGGTCTACGAAATGCTCATCGAAAAGATCAGCGTTGTTCAGATCAAGCAGTGAACTTCAGAAATTGTTGAATACACAAATACTCACAACGCCGCGATTTCGCGGCGTTTTTTCATGCAGCATGCCATTTCTCGCCCGTGTTCAACTGAGAAATAAGTGCCGCCGCAATCACTGCCAACTGTTCCTTCGAAAGCGGCCCAGCCCGGTGCAGATGCGCTTTTGCATGCGCGGCAGCAAACCCAATATCATCAAACCCAGCTTCGGTCGCGGCGGTCTCTATCGCCTGGCACAGCATTTCGCATTTCCTTGCATCGCCTGCGACAACTGCTTTCTCGAGTTCGCCGCGTTGTGCGCGAATTGTGTCTGCGTTCTTCTTCGCAGAACTGCTCTTGAATGCAACTCGATTGGTGTGGAGCAACTCAGCGACAAATCGAGTCATCGTCTCAGCAGTGAATGGCCGCACCACGACCCCCGCAAGTCCGCCAACACTGAGTTGGAGCATCCTCGCTTCAACATTGGTTAATGCAACCCCACCAATTGCAATATGCGCTTCCCTGCGAACGAGTTTCACCAGTTCCTTTACTCTATCTCGCGAAGCATCGAGCAGCACCGCATCGCACCCCAGCGTCACCTGATTGACCAATGCGGTTTCATCAGCCACACTACGGAGCAGTAAAGGAGTCGCTCGAAATCTCTCCCGCATGGCGGTCCGCTCATCGCGAGACTCGCAGTAATGCACAAGTACTCCGCGCAGACTGTTGGCATCAACACGCTCAAGCGTACTTGGTTTGAGTTGCAATGTGATCGGTGCAAACTCGCGAAGATCAATCGGCTCAGAAAACTGGATTCCAATTTCATGCATCATGCCGGTACGATGCTCGCATCGCACCACTTTGCCACTCACTACTCGTTTCTCTTTGCCGGGGAGCAAAACTCCACACAGACACCCAGGTTGCAGGTACGCGCAGTGGAGAAGACTGATCCCCTGACTCGAGATATTTCGACATGCCAAGGCCAGCAATTGGTCAGGTTGCCCTTTGCGGATTAGTGCCAATTGCACCGATTCCTTCCGAAATGGCCAGCGAACAAAACTCCGACGCCGCGATGCCGCTACGGTCTTCTGGTCAAGTGCGTCGAGTACTGTGTCAAGCGCGCTTGCAGCAAGCCCCAGGCTATTCACCCGAGAGGAAAACCGAGAAGAACCTGGAGGAGTACTTGCCATACCTGTTGCCAGTCCCTGGGTTCAATTCAGTTCAGATTGTTTTTCGAACGCACTCATGAGAGCCGTCAATTCGAGCATCGCTTCTTCGCAATTCTGTGTCTTGGCGAGAGCTAATCCAGCGGAATCCGCTAATTTTGCCAAGTCGCTGAATTCCAGACGCCGCGCAGTAGCCGCCAGTCGACTGCACACCGCTCGAGCATCTTTGTGCTTCTTTTCCTGAACAAACTTGACGAGCAACTGCTTGCCCGCAACAAGTTCTTCCGCAAACGCTTTATCCATTGCCTCCAGAGACTCAGCATCCAATCCAGCGGATGATCGACCCGACCAACGGCTTGCAAGCAGGAATTCGCCAAGTGCGCGATGAAGCCTGATCTCCGTCAATGGCTTGAGCAAAAAGGCATTCGCTCCCATCTGCCAAAGGATCTCTCGCATCGTTCTCGAATTGTCGCTCGTGACGACGATGATCGGCGCGGTGGCCCCAGCCTCTCGCAATCGCCGCACAATCTCCGGGGCATCTGCATCAGCCAGATGATAATCACACAATATGACTGCAATGTCCCGCTTCAACATTGCCAACGCTTCCGCACAACTTGTGGCCAGTGTCAGCGTCACCTTTGTCGCTCGCAAGAAATGCTTAACCAACTTACTGTCCATCGGAGAATCTTCGATGTAAAGCACGTTGCCGACGACTTCTTCTGGACTTATCGTTTCTAACGTGTACCGCTCATCAAGCAAGTCTGGACTTGCAAAATCATGTATGTCGATCGCCTTGTCGAAGCGAATTCCAATATCATGAAGAACGCCGCCCTTGAAAACGCAGCGAGAAATCGCTCCGCCAATCTCAACAATTCCACGCGTGATGCTGCGCAATCGCACGCGAACTCGCGTACCCGGGTGCAGGAAACTCCGGTGCAGAATTCCGATACCTCCACACGACAGATTCCTCGCAGCAACGCGCACCGATGTTGTACTTCCGCCTGCCGTCACCACAAGGATCTCTAAATGCGCCTCAGGAAACGGCCAACGTACAAACCCACGCTTGAGTTTCATGTCCTTGGGCAGCGGCTGATCAAGCTTTTTGACCACCTGCTCCAGGGTTTTTTGATCAATACCGAGTGAATTCGCTCGCGCCGAAGAGTCAACAGCTTTTGCAGGGTTGGCATTTGGACTTGGTGAAGTCATCGATGGTTCCAGTGTGTAACAGTGTGAGGTCGCTCAATCCCTTGATCGGCGTTCCAAACCCCAGCCTCTCCGGGCTTTTTGGTAACCGATGGACTCGTTGCTCAAGTGTCGCGGCAGACCATGTAACCGTCACAGACCTACCTCACTAACCCAAATTTGGTTATCTGCTACAACCTGATTCCACTCCTACGGCCTATACTTTCTCAACTTTCAGTATCCTTTGAAACCATGAATACCACACTCAATACCCCTCGCATCACACGCGACGAACGTCTGGAACCAATACGGTCCAAATTGGAACGCGGCACCAGACTCTCCATAGATGACGGCCGCATTCTATTTGACACTCCGGATATCTGGTCAGTCCTGGCGATGGCTGACAAAGTCCGCCGCCAATTCCACGGCGAACGCGCGTACTACAACATCAACCGGCACCTCAATTACTCCAACATCTGCGCCCTCTCTTGCAAGTTCTGCGACTTCTACGCGCGCAAGGACGATGCCAAGGCGTACACCCGCGACATCTCCTACATCCAGGATCAAGCTCGCCAGGCTGTCGACAACGGCGCCACCGAAATGCACATCGTCGGAGGGCTTCACCCCCACCTCCCGTTCTCCTACTACACCGACATGCTGCGGGCTATCAAAGAGGTTGCACCCACTCTCCACCTCAAGGCCTTTACCGCTGTCGAACTTGTTCACTTAGCTAAAATATCCAAAGTCTACAAGGGAGCAGTCGGAACCGACGACATCGCTATCACCGCTCGACGCGATGCCATTAAGTACATCCTGTCCGAACTTCAAGCCGCTGGGCTTGGCTCCCTCCCTGGCGGCGGAGCCGAAGTCTTCGATGACCGCATTCATGATGAGGCCTTCAAGGGCAAGATCCGCTCAGATGTCTGGCTCACCGTCCACGATGTTGCCCACGAACTGGGCATGAATTCCAACGCCACCATGCTCTATGGACACATCGAAACCCGCGATGATCGTCTGGTCCACCTCGACATGCTTCGCAGAGCACAAGATACATCCTTGACGCGACTGGGCTATGTGCCCAATGAACATGGCGAAGTGACACTCTCAGCTCCGGGAACTCTGCTCCCATTAGAGGTCGCGGCCAAACGTGTAGAACGTGGCCTGCCTGCCGCCGGATATTTCCAGACGCTTATTCCGCTCCCGTTCTTTCCTGATGGATCGGAGCTCGAGAAACTTGCTGGACCATCGGGCCTTGAGAACTACCGAACTCTCGCCGTCGCCCGCCTCATGCTCGACAATTTCCCACACATCAAGGCTTTTTGGATCATGCAGACATTGCCTATGGCACAGGTCATGCTTCAGTCTGGGGCCGATGATATTGATGGAACGGTTGTCTGGTATGACATTACTCACGTTGGCGGCGCGACCACCCATCAGGAGGTAAATGTCGGCACGCTCCAAAAAGCAATTCGAGAAGCCGGCTTCAAACCAGTGGAGCGAGACACCCTTTACCGACCGATCATTCGTAGTGGCAAAAATTGGTCCATTGCCTCGCCAGCTAACGTACACTCGCACGCTTGAGCAAGCACGATCCATACGCCGCACTTCGACTGCCGAACTTCCGCTGGTATTCCAGCGGTTTTTTTCTATCGGCGCTCGGACACCAAATGCTCGCCGCCGCAATAGGATGGGAGATATACGACAGAACAGGCTCCGCAATGGAGCTTGGTTATGTCGGTCTTGCCCGTGCCGTCCCGGTTCTCATTCTCTCACTACTTGGCGGCCATATTGCCGACAATTTCAATCGCCGCACAATCCTGAGCATTACGCAGCTCGCCTTTGCTGTGATCATGGGCGGTCTTGCAATCTGGTCGCGCGATGCCGGGCCGCTCTGGGTTGGGTATGTCTTGCTTGTGCTTTTGGGCTGCACACGCGCGTTTAATGGGGCTGCTCGCGCCTCGATTATGCCGATGATTATTCCAGATGGCACATTTCACAATGCGGTCACCTGGAGCACCGGACTTTTCTATGCCGCGGGGATTCTCGGCCCGATCTTTGCTGGCTGGCTGTACTCACTAGCTTCAACTGCGTGGGAAACCTACTCCATTTCCGCACTGTTTATGCTGGTCTTCTGTGTAACATCGACACGCGTGCGTCCACTGGTCGAGCAGACGCCGCCGAGTACTGCGAAGTTCTCGATGCAAACATTGTTTGGCGGCATGTCGTTTGTGTATCGAGACAAGCCCGTGTTTGGAGCACTTGCAATCGATTGCATCGGGGTCTTTCTGGGTGGAGCGGTGGCACTGTTGCCGGTGTATGCCAAAGACATTTTGAATGTCGGACCCACGGGCTACGGAATACTAAAGTCTGCGATCTTCGTGGGGTCAGTTGTCAGTGCGATAGTTCTGGCACACAGGCCACCGTTTAAGAATGCTGGCCGCACGTTCTTGTTTGCAGTTGTGTTGTGGGCGTTTGCGGTGATCGGTTTTGGATATTCAACCAATGTCTACTTTGCGTTCCTGTTTCTGTTCCTGCAAGGCGCGGTGGACAACATCTCGGTGGTGATCCGGCATGTGCTGGTACAGATGCGGACACCAGATTCGCTGCGAGGTAGAGTCTCGGCGGTCAACAGCATGTTCATCGATATCTCTAACGAGCTGGGCGCGTTTGAATCTGGGCTGGTTGCCAACTGGACTACCCCTATTATTTCTGTTGTTTCCGGGGGCATAGGAACGCTCATTGTGGTCGGCGTGGTTGCCGTTACGAACAAACCCCTGCGTGAGTTGAAGACCATTTTGCCCTCAAAGTAGCGAATATTGGTCAATTGGGGGCAAACGGGTTGCACATTCTCAGACCTGTGGCATATTTGAGATTCACGGACCTTTCTTTTCTGTGGGAGTTGA
>SXOY01000372.1 GCA_005776545.1 Planctomycetia bacterium
GAGCGACGGTCCCCGCGAAACCACGGCTTAAGCCTATGGGCTTTGCTCCAAAGGAAAAGTGTATTCGAGCGACGGTCCCCGCGAAACCACGGCATTGGGTGGAAGAATGTACCAATAACTCCAAGTGTATTCGAGCGACGGTCCCCGCGAAACCACGGCTCTTGAAAGCCAAAGGCTATCAGGGCGATCAGTGTATTCGAGCGACGGTCCCCGCGAAACCACGGCGAATTGGTTGTACAGATCCATTGCGGCGGCAGTGTATTCGAGCGACGGTCCCCGCGAAACCACGGCATGGTTGAGCAAGCTCAACCCGCCGTGGTTTCGCGTTCGGATTGAACTATTGCATTTTTCTAGTCGTTGACGATCTAATTTGTCGACATTGCTCTGTCGATGCTGTGTAAGGCAACCTGCTCATTCACATTCGAGGCTTGTTAAGGTCGAGCAGAAGCAGAAATACGCACTGACAGGAATGTCGATGTCAGCCTCATGGCCTTTCACTCAGTCACTCCGTCATTTCGCCCCTTTGCCACTTCATTCTCCACCTATTGCCTGCCACCTTCTTCACGTCCTATAACACACTTTCGGCAAAATATCTCCGAATTTCACGTTCTGTACCCTTGACCAATTACCGTACTCTTGTATCATTCCTTCATGAACACCAAACCAAATCCATTCATCGAACTCGTCACATGCCTTGAAGACACCTATCTCTCCGGCCAAAAGACCAACTTCGTCCACCAAGACCTTTCAACCCACCTCGATTCCTACACCACCCTTCAGCAGTGCTCTCTCATTCACCACCTGGCAACCCTCTTGGAGCCAGATCCAAATCGACCTGCCCCTGCTCGCGGCGGCACCCCATCCCCTACCTTCGTCGCCGGTACCTACCTCAAAACTCTCTGTCTCATCGAACGCAGCAAGTCCCGCGCTGATCGCGCTGCCGATCGCCTCAACCGCCAAACCTCTACCCACGAATCCTTCCAGCTCAACGCCGCAACCCAGTTCCTCCTCACCGAACTATCCGGAGGCGAACGCCCGGCACGCGAGCTAATCAAACTCGCAAAATCCATCGGCATCAGCGAACGCACTCTCGATCGCGCCAAAGCCCACCTCCGCATCCTCTCCATCCAACGAATCACCGCCGAATCCCGCTGCTGGGTCTGGGCATTGCCACCAACCCCCGATAAAACCATCGATTCCGACCCAAAAACCCCAGAGCGCCAGGGTGCCATGACACCCTGTGCATAACCGCGGCGTGCCACCGGCATTCCTGCCGGTGTCTGGTCTTTTCCCCACTTTGCCACTTTGCCCCTTCTTTCTCCCCCTAGTGCCAAGTGCCTAATGCCTAGTGCCTGCTTTCCGCCTTGATACAATTTTTCTTCCCCTCCTGCAATCAACTCGCTATGAATGCCAATAGCCGATAGTGCTACTTCTGCCTTTCTAGTGGTCCCTATTCGTTTTGGAGTCGTTTCATGGCTCGATCTCCTGATACTCACTTCAGCGTGGTTCGCCGGCGGCGATTGGCAAGCGCGTTTACTTTGATTGAGCTTTTGGTTGTCATCGCCATTATCGCGTTACTCATCAGCATCACGCTGCCGGCGCTTGGCGCATCTCGTGAAAGTGCGCGGCGGCTGAAGTGCATGACCAATCTCAAGGGGATTGGCGGCGGGCTTGCCGCATATATGAACGATTCGAAGGATTTGCTCCCCAAGGTTTTGCCGCTGCAACAAGGTCCGCCCGGTGGCGGCAACGAGCCTGGGCTGCTTGATATTCTGGCGGCGTATGTAGATGCCCCACCGCCTCGGAAAGGCCCCGGCGATACGGTGTTCACATCCAACGATCCATATATATGTCCATCGGATCGCAAGGGGAGTTTTGATTCGGCGACCAATACAATGACGCCGCCGGTGTGGCAGACTAATGGGACAAGCTATGAATACATGATCGGCTACACGATGGTGTTTCTGGAAGGGCCGCCGTTGCTCATTCCTGCATCTTCGACGCAGCAGATTGTGAGTAAGGCACTGAGTGAATCGCCGCTGGACTGGCCGGTTCTTGTGGATGCGGATGACTGGCACAAGCTCAACGCCACACCGTCAAAGCGGAACCCATCATATTTCCCCAAACGCAACGCGCTTTTTTTCAAAGACTGGCGCGTCGATTGGAACGAGCCTAATTCAAGCAGCGATGTCGCCGAGCTTTACATGTTGATAGCCCGCCTGGGCGGCCGCATGCCGTAAATGTTTCTGGAGTATGTGTTATGTCCGCAGTGAACAGCATGAACAGCATGAACAGCGTGAATAGTTTGAACAGCTCGCTCGAACTCAATCCGCTTCTGACACCAGAAGATCTGAAGCCAGCAGTGACTGCGCCCAAGCCGGGGCTGTTGAAGGAACTTGATATTCGCTTGCGCGCACGGATAGATGGATGGAAGGCTCGCAATTGGAACGACCCATCGCGCCGAGGCCGGACCATTCGCATCGGCGCGATTGTGCTGGTGGTCTTGCTTGCGGGCGCGGGCGGGGCGTATTGGAAATGGGGAATTGTTCATCAGCCCAACTATGCAACCGATGATCTTGATGATGTCCTGGGTTTCAGCTTTCTAACCGATGATTTCAACAAACTGCCGATTGATGAGCGGCTCAGGCTGCTGTCAGAGCTTATCGAACGCATGAAGAGTTCGAGTGCTGAGGACTCGGCGATGCTCGCCGCGTTTATGGCTGGAATCGCAGGTCAGGCGCGTGAACAACTGATGGAGAATTCGAGCAAGATCGCCATCGACATGTTTGATCAGTACGCACGCAAATATGATGAAGTCCCGCCGGAAGAGCGTGAGAAATTCATTGATGATTCGTTTGTTGACATGGCGAAGAAAATGGAAGCAATGGCCGGGGTGACTCGCGACATTTCTGATGAAGACCGCATCAAAGAGATGACGCGGCAGGTCGGTCGCGATAAACAGAGAATTGAATCTGGAAAAGGACCGGGCGGCGCGATTGCCGGCAGGTTGTTTGACTTTGTTCAGAACAATGTTGCCAGCAAGGCCAGCCCCCAGCAACGCGGCCAGGGAGCCACGCTGATGCGAGATATGGGCCGCCGATTCCGCGGCGAAGATATCAAGAAGGGTCGCTGAGTTTCTTGGCAACTCGTAGCCTCGCTGCAGAATGGTGCAAATTCGGGCATGGCAAAGGCCCCATAACCCAATTCGTGCTAATTTGAGACATTGATCCTCGCCAAGCGGCGAACTGTGATGCACACTCCACTAGGACCAATAGACTGCTGCGGGAATCTATAGCCACACATGCGATTTATCAGTTGCAATCTCGCGATCCTGCTCAGCAGTTCCGCCATGGCCGGAACGCCGCTATCAGCAGTGCCAGATGTTGGCGCGATTACGACCTGGGAATATGCAGGGAAGGTTGCGTTCCTCAATCGAGTCGATCGGTTGATCGACTTCCGACTTGCTGAGATTCCACTTACGCGAACACATACTCGATATGTGCGGCAGGCGACTGATGGGTCTGAAGCCGGCGGCTCTGGCGATGGACTTTCGCCGGCAACCGCTTGGAGAGTGCGCGACATGCTTGATGTGCGCACGTTGCTTGTGAATCAACTCCATGCTGATACGGCCATTCTGTTCAGACGCGGCGATTCGTTTTATGCTCGTCCGCTCAATGTCGCGCAGGGGATCGCCGGGACTTCGTTTGGCAACTTCACTCTTGGGGCCTATACCGATCCGATGGAACCATCGACACGCAAGCCCAGACTTCTGGGATTTCACCGACCGGGCGCGGCGGCGTGGGTGAGCAACGGAGATGGCACTATTCAACTTGCTGCACCATTCACTTCGTACTGGGTGCGTGGAAGACAACCAGCAAGCGATGAGATTCGCGGATTTCGAGCGGTGCCGTATGTGAAGCAAACTTCGCCTGCGGCGGTTGTTGGAAATGACCAGTCGTTTGCACAGTCTGGCAGCGTGCTTGTAGTGGATGCAGGCCCAACCGGGGCGGCAGACGATCTTGAATCACTTGAGGTCGCCGTTGCCAATGGAGCGGGGATTTTTGTCAACGATGTTGATGGCGTGCGACTCGACGATCTGGTGCTTGAGGGCTGGGGCATGGATGTTGTCAGCAGCGTTGCAGGGTGCTTCACATTCAATGGCAGCGGGACGAATGCCATGCTCGTTACTGGATGCGAATGGGGCTGGGGACCATATCACACCTCTGCACATATCGTTTCCAGCAGCGCTGGCGGCATCATTACCATGAGCCAGTGTTTCTTTGGATATCACATGCAGCGCGAGCTTTCGCTGGGAGGCAGCGGCGATGGCTTTGTGAGTTACGCACTGCTTGGGCAAAACGAGCACATCATGGACCGTTGCACGGGATATGGCGGCGGCTTGCAGAGGATCGGCATTGGTGGCGCGGATTTGCTCATACAGGGAACTCCCTGTTACGCGCACACCAACGGGCTTACGAGCATTGGACTTTCTCTTCGCCGCGGATGCAGCTTCGCGAATACACACGAAAGCCGCGCCCGATATGCAAACTATGGGACTGGTGGCGATGCGGTCGTCAATCCCGTCACACAGCAGCGGGCGGTGTATCCACCTGATCCGTTGCTCACAGCGTGCTATCGATCATTTGTCATTGATGAGACCGCCGCACTTGATTTCGCACCCAACGGGCAAGGCTGGCGAAATGTCGAAATCAACTGGCGTTTCACACATCTGGTGACGCAACAAGGTCTCAATACGCTCTTCTGGGGAGGCGGGCCGCAGGCGGCACCCGGTGGGCTGGCGATCAATCGAGATGTGCGGATTCAACTGCCATCGACATTCAGCGGATATTACTTCTTTTCGATTTCCGCCGGCAGCCCTCGACACTTCTGGCTGCACAATCGCTTTCGCATTGTCGGTGGCGGCGCACAGACTCCTCCGGATTTTCTGAACACCGAAGCAAACCAATTCACCCTTTCGCAGTCGTATATCTACAACAGCATCATGTCAAACGAGGTTCCGGGCACAGTCGGCGAATGGACTTATGAAGAATGGAACCCGGATGAATCCGTTGGCGGGATCGGCAACACTGCGTTTCTGGGATTTGATCCATTGAAATGGGACGAGTCGCTCAACCCGATCGCGTTGGCGGGGCCTTCGACGTTTGTTGCGACGGATGCTGGTCGAGGGGACATTAGCCCACAGCTCATTGGTGCTGCGCATACGAACCCACGTGGTCGGGCATTTGTTGAATATGACATCACGCGTCGACTGCGTCCGGTGTTGCCGACGGTTGGACCATTGGAAGCGCGGCCAGTAGCGTGTCTCGCAGATTTCAATGCGGATCAGACAATCGATTTTTTTGACTATCTCGATTTCGTAGATGCGTTCTCTACCTCGGTTGCGCACGCCGATTTCAATCATGATGGAGTCCTTGATTTCTTTGACTACCTTGATTTTGTAGATGCGTTCAGCGGAGGATGTCCGTGAGACCTCTCCTTCACATCCTGCGCGTGCTGTTACTTCTGATAGCCCCTGCTGTCGTTGCCGGAACACCGTTCTCACAGATGGCGGATGTAGGACCGATCAGTACGTGGCCCCATCCGACCACATTTGCGTTTCATGACACCGTAGATCGATTGATCAGCAATCGGCTTGCCGAATCTCAGATCATGCGGGCGCGAGTGCGGTACATTCGCCAGGCGTTTGATGGTTCTGCCACTGGCGGAGGCACCAGCGGAACATCGCCGCAGACTGCGTGGAAATGCCGCACAATGGCCGATGTTCGCGCACTGCTGCAGGCTCAGATGCTGCCAGAAACGACGATTCTGTTTCGCAACGGAGACACGTTTTATTCAGAGGCAACCAATACGCCTCAGGGAATACCGCGGTTCTTGTTTGGACATTACACATTCGCATCGTATATTGATCCCAATTTTCCGAGCCTGAGCAAGCCGCGGTTACTGGGGTTTTTCAGGTTGAATCCAACGGAACTTCGGTATGTATGGACGCAGACATATAAGATCAAGACTCCCTGTAACGTCTACTGGGTACGTGGTCGGCGCGTGGGGACTGATGCAGCGTATGGATACCGCGATGTTCCTTATACAAAGTACGCCGATGTTTCGGTTGTTCGCCTGAACGAACGCTGCTGGGCAATCGATTCGGAGCTGAATCTCCATATCAATCTTGGACTACCCAGCGACTACGACGACTCTGGCACTCTTGAAGCGCAGGTTTCAACTGGGCCAGGGATTGCGATTTACGATGTTGATGATGTGCGGCTCGATAATCTCATTATCGAAGGCTGGGGCATGGATGTTCCTTCCGAGGGCGATGGTTCGATACGCGCCGACGCCAGTGGCACAAACAGCCTGACCATCACTCGATGCGATTGGGGCTGGACTGCCTATCACGGTCTGCTTCATGGCAATTCGCTTGCCGGCGGCATTATTCTCGCGAAAGACTGTTCATTTGGATATCACGTCAATCGGGATGTCGCGACCGGTGGCAACGGCGATGCTCTTGTCAGTTACGCGCGCGGTGGCCAAAACGAACTGGTTCTTGACAATTGCCGCTCATTTGGTGGCGGGCTGAATCGCGCCGATGTCCCCGGATCAGCAGGAAATGCACTGGGCGCGCCGGTCTATCAGCATTCTCGCGCCGGCTATAATATTGCGTTGCACCTGCGCCGCGATTGCACTTTCACACCCATCCACCCCACGCGCGCTCATTACGCCAGTTACCTGGCATCCGGCGATGCCATCGTGGCACTTGACGGCTCGGTGGCTGAAGTTCCAGCTGATCCGCTGGATATTCGTCACTACCGCGCTTTTGTAATCAACGAAACTGCGCAGTTCGAAGGAAGTCTCTATGGTGGCGCGTGGCGTGCGGTTGATATCAACTGCAGGACTCGTGTTGGAATTAACGCGGGCATCCCACACTTTTGGGGCGTACTTAGAAACGCCTACGCCGGGATGTCGATCAATCGCGATATGGAGATTGCGTTCGATCCCTCGTTTCTCTCCCATTTCGCACTAGGTCAATGTTCACTCGACCACAATCACGCCTTCATTCATGGGCGTATTCGATTGACGGGCGC
>SXOY01000373.1 GCA_005776545.1 Planctomycetia bacterium
CGTATCTTGACACGTTCTTATCGGTCTGTCAAGTCCAAACCACCCAACTTCACATTGCAGTGGTGTATTTGGAGCCGTTCTTGTGTACAACCTGTCGGTTACTAGCTCGCGAAATCGGGTGCCGACTTGATCGCTTCGGCGACTTTCGATCGAATTTCGGCCAGTTTGTCCGTTGAAATATGCAGATGGTCCAGGACCGCAGGATCGTATGTAAGTGCTGGCAGGTCAAGACGATACCCGCTTGTCGCTTCCGCGGCCAAACGGTCGGCGACATTCACCAGACATGTGAGTGTTCTCGCATCGGCTGCCAGTTCCATCGGGCGATGGTGATAGCCAGTCACAAAGCAAAGTGCCTTGGGGAATTTCCATTTCTCACAGAGCGCTGAACCAAAATCCTGGTGGTTCGCGCCAAAAACTTCATTTTCCACCTCGAGCATGTCTGCTCCGGGGACACCGTTCCCATCGGGCATCGATTTCTGCAGCACTTCGATCAGCTTGTTGCGATCGAGTTGAAACTCAACCATCACGCCGACATCGTGCATCAGACCCGCAAGGAATGCTTCATCTGACAAGCCGATTTTCAGCGTATCCGCCATCATTTTCGCGGCAGCAGCGACACCCACTGAGTGTGTCCACAGGTGTTTGGCCGAGAACTGCGGCGTCAAATCTCCACCCTTGAATAACTTCGACATGCTTGCCGCGATTGCGATGTTCTTGACGGCGTTCAGTCCCAGCATCACAATCGCGCGATTGATCGAGCCTATCTGCCCGGGCAATCCATAGAAAGACGAGTTCACAACTTTCAGGATTCGTGAACACAGCGCCGGGTCATTACTCACAACCTTGTGCAGGTCTTGTGCTGTTGATTTAGGATCTTCAACGATCTTGATGATCTTGAGCGTCACTTCGGGCAGTGTTGCGATATGACTGATCTCGCGGATCGCGTTGGCAACTACGGTGTCTTTTTGTGATACTGCTGGTGCGCTCATCTAGTGGCTCCGATCCGGGTTCAATTCCGTCCGATCATCGAACAGATTCCTGTGAGATCGACTTCCTTCACCCTCGACTTTTGCGGACCCGCCAAAGCTCGTCCAGATAACCCAAAAAAGGACCCGGCTCCCCCAATCAGGAGAGCCGGGCAACTGTCAGAAAGAGTTATTTACCTTCGAGAGTTAGCAACCCAGGCTGAACGCATCGACGAAGTCCAGGTAGTCAAAGAAGTCAATAGCGCCATCGCCATTGAAATCCGCTGAGATCAGGCCGGCACTGAACGCATCAACAAAGTCCAGATAGTCAAAGAAGTCAACGGCGCCATCGCCGTTGAAATCTGCTGCGCAGAAACGTTCAATCGTCAGCGTACCCGATCCGGTAGTGCTGGCGTAGCCGCCAACTCGGACAAGGTATGTCACCCCGGCGGTGGCCGAGAATTGAGTCCAGGCATCGCGGATGAAGCCTGAGCCGCAATGTGCGTTGAAATCATCGTCATTGCATGCAAGCGCGGTGCCTGCTGGGCAGCCATCTGGATAGACAGCAACGACGCTGTCAAAGCTCCCGCCGGTGCCGCACGTTGTCACATTCACAAGACCGTTCGCAGTTGCAGTGTAACGATACCAGAGGTCCGCACCCATTGCACCACACGCCGCAGGTCCATCGGTGTTTGCGCCGACGTTGCAGAACGGATACGAACCTGCGGGAACCAGGTTGGCATCTGCACAGTTGTCATACGCCATGGTGCTCGAGACGTTCAAGATGAACGGTGCGAGAATTCTGGCTGAGTATTTCGACACACGGATCTTCACAGTCGCGCCAGGTGCAACCACCGTCGAAACCGCCGAATCAAGCGTGAGGGCGCCCGTACATGCAGCGGTATCGTCATTGCATGTAATATCCGCTCCGCCGCATGAATTGTGAAGTGAGAGCACAGTGTCAATCCCGCTCGCGACATTGCTGCCACAGGTGTTGACTGAAAGCACACGAGTTGCACACGTGCTGTTGGTGTATGTGTACCACACATCAGGGTTTGCTGCCGAAACGCCGCAGCTCGCCGTTCCATCATTGGTTGCGTCGATCAATGTCCCATTGAATGTGCCGCCCGCTGATACATCGATCGCCGCCGCACAGGCGTTGTTTGGTGGCGGTACCGGTCCACACGAACCGTAATTTGCCACCATTGATCCATCTGCGGTTACGCTGATCGTCGCTGGATTGCCAGCCACTGCTACGCCATTCAGCGTCCAGCCGGTAAAGCACAGGCCTCCACTTGTTGCAGGTGCAGTGAACGAGACGCTTGTTCCAGATGCATAGACGCGTTTGAAGTCGCTTGTTCCATTCTGAAGCGCATTCACATCGGGAGTTCCGACAGTAATCGGAACTGCGGCAGCACCCGCGCTCTGAACACTCAGGAGCAACAGTGTTGATGTACACGCCGGATTCACTCCGTTGCGGCTCGCGACAAATGCTGGAAGGTTAATCGTCGTTCCATAGTTATTACACACGCCGCCACCGGTGCAGTGCGTCACGATGCCGCAGATCGAGGTGTTTGCAGCATTGAGAATACTGGAACCAGAATTGCCGCCGCGAAGATCGGCGTTGTAATTGATCTGGGCTGCGGTCAGTGCGGTCACCTGTCCGGTCGAATACTGCGAAACTTGTGTCCGCGTACAGGTCAGATCAACTCCATATCCCCAGAAGTTAATCGTCGTCCCCACACCTGTCGGTGCACCAAGCGGAATCAAAGTGTTGTAACGGTGGTAGGGGGTCTGTCCCAGTCCATTGGTTCCCATCCGCAGAGTTCCGTAGTCATTTCCCACACCGCCGTTCACGCCGTTGAAAGCAATGACGGGGAACTGATCATCAACACCTGGTGCAACGGTCGCGCATCCGGCAGTGCTCGCGGGAACTCGGAAGTGGACAACCAGACCTGTCGCCAGACAGTGTCCTGCGGTCACCATGCCCGACGACCGACAATACGTCGTCGCCGTGCAGCCGATGCTCATCATTCGTCCGACCGCATCGTTGTTGCTCAACACGCGATCATCGGTTGCCCCGCAGATTCCGCACTGTCCGCTACCGCCCTCTGGCTCATTCACCTGCATTTCCGCGGCGACCTTGTTGATCACAATCTTGTTATTCGTAGTTCCAGGTGCTGCATACAACTCCAACAGAATCTGGTCCCCATTGAAATATGCCGAGCCATTGCTCCACATCTCGGCAGTAGCCGCATCAAATCTCTGGAATTCGCCATCCTTGAGCGATGTCATGACAAGATAGCTTCCGTTTTCAAGGCGAAGCTCAGAGAACAGGATTCGCTGCCATGAGGCTGAGCCAAACGACACAATGACCTGCGCAACTTTCGCAAACTCCTGCCCAGGGTTTCCGATCACCCCGGAGTTGTAGTCATACACATATTCCTGGCCAACAGGCCGGTTCAGCGTGGTTTGAGCAAATGCTGATGCAGCAAGCAACAGCGACGCTACCGAAGCGATACGACGATTCATATTCATCCCTCCTGAGTTGAAACACACATACACCACTGTCTTAGACGCTCATGGAGTCTAACCAGTCGCAATGGGGCCTGCAAGTCTTTTGCTCAAACTTTGCGCTAAATGAGTGTCTCCAGTTTCTGATCAATGTCACTGGAGTCTCAACACCCCGCCCCGAAAACAGCGACAAAATCGAGGTAATCAAACAGGTCAACCTGGGAGTCGCCATCAAAATCCGCGATGCTTTCACCACCAGCAAATGCTTCTACGAAATCGAGATAATCTGCCATATCTGCCACGCCATCGCCATTGAAATCTGCCAGGCAAGGGGTCCAGGAATACCTGAATGCCATGCCGTACTGACTCCCAAACACGCCCCGCGTGCTTCCAATGATAGTGGCGGCACCCGTCGCCCTATTGACGCGCACCAAATTGTCAGTCGTATTATCTATCGTAAACAGCACTCCGCTCGTCGGATCAACCGCCAGCCCGTTGCAATCTACAATCCCGGTTCCAAGATTGCCAATCGCCGTTGAGATGCCGGTGCTTCTGTCAATCCAGATCAGCCGCGATCCGGCTCCTACAACATCTTCAATCGCATACAGCATGCGCGCCTCTGCATCAAAGTCCATTGCTGCAATTTGCCGAACAACTGGCTCTCCTGCCGGGGTCGCAACGAGAGTTCCCGGATCGATCCGCCACAGTTGTCCATTGCTTGGCGTCACGGAATACAGGACTCCTTCTGCCGGATCAAACGCAAGCGAGCTAAACGTCAAAGTGGTGCCGCTCACAATCCCGACATTCGTCGCCGCTCCACTCACTGGATCAATGCTCTGCAACAACCTTGCTGTGTTCATTGCAAAAAATCTGTCGTTCACAGGGTCAAACGCCAGCCCCTGATAGAACACCCCGGGACTTGAAATCCTCGCAAAACTCCCCGTTGTCGTCGACGCTGTCCCGAAATTGTTCGCGCCATCTCCAATCACATACAAATTGCCGCCCGGGGTGCCAACCCCGCTTCGACAAATTGAAAGGGGTGCCGCCAGCGCGGTCTGCAATCCCGCAATCTGCAACGCCGTGCCTGCATTCGATCCACCTGTTGCATTGCACCCGCCATGTGTATGAATCCCTACCGCCATACCGCTTGCCTCGATCACCACCGGCGACCCCGAATTCCCGCCCGTGGTATCGGTCGTGTATCTCACTGCATTGCCAGTCAGGCTTGAGTACGCACCCAGATGCGTCTTCTGCACTTGGTTCCACGTCAATGAGACGGGCGACAGAACGGTCCCGTATCCAGTGATCCGGATTTGTACGCCACCAGTGGAACTCGGCGCATTTCC
>SXOY01000374.1 GCA_005776545.1 Planctomycetia bacterium
AATCAGGAACGCTTTCTGTGCACACAATGTGCAAAGCCCGATCTTGAATATCGCGACGATTTCGTTCCCCAGCGGCGTTCCAACAATACTGAGTCCTGGTGCTGGGGGCACGCCGGTGACGTTTGATGTTGCGAGCGGAAGTGCGACCGTGATTCCCAATACTGGGCGAGTTTACTACCGCACTGTGGGAACTCCGATCTTCTCGACGGCGGTTGCCGTTGAGACGACACCGAATCACTACACAGCAACAATTCCTGGGCAGGCCTGTGGATCGACCATTGAGTTTTACTATCAGGTTGGCACGAGCAGTGGGAACATCACGAATCCAGGTTCTTCATGTGGTGGAGCCTCGGCAACATATTCCGCGACGGTGGCGTATGGCGTCAACAACGCGTTCAGTGATTCGTTTGAGACGAACTTGGGGTGGACATACCACGGCGCCGGTTCAACTGCAACGGTCGGCCAATGGGAACGAGCGGTGCCACAGCTAACCGCTGCACAACCTGGCGCAGATCACACCGCTGGGGCTGGAACCATGTGCGCGATCACTGGTGCAGCAGCCGGAACGGGAGTTGGCAACTTCGATGTTGATGGCGGGCTTACCACACTGGTTTCCCCGACCATGAACCTCGCGGGTTTGACCAATGCGTATGTGTCATACTGGCGCTGGTACAACAACGTCGCTGGCGGAGCGCCTGCCGCAGATACGATGCGGGTTGAGATCTCCAATGACAACGGAGCAACCTGGAACAACTTTGAGACTGTCGGTCCGGCGACGGAGAACTCTGGCGGCTGGATCAACAAGGTAGCTCGTTTGGATGCTTCAGGCATGCCTGCACTGACCAACCAAATGAGAATGCGATTCATCGCCGAAGACGCGGCCACAGGTTCTGTGGTTGAAGCCGCGGTTGATGATTTTGTTGTGTATTCACTCGACTGCACATCTCCATGTGCGGCTGATTTCAATCAGGATGGCACGCTCGATTTCTTTGATTACCTCGACTTTGTTGACGCGTTTAGCGCCAATATTGCCTCAGCTGACTTTAATGGAGACACCGTGATCGACTTCTTCGATTACCTTGACTTTGTTGATGCGTTCAGCAGCGGATGCTAATTTGAATCTTTCCAGGCCCGAACGGGACACTGTTCGGGCCTGTTTTGTTTTGATGGGGACAATTCGGGGTTATCAGGCGTGAAATCGCTCAAAATGCGTGTTCGTTTGCGGAGTTTGTGTATGGTCGCGCCTTCAATTCATGGGTTGATCTAGTAGACTACGAAGAGAGAGAGAGAAACTAATGCAGACATTGAGAAGCGCCATCGGTATCGCCACTATTTTCACGTGCTGCGGCATTGCGTCAGCGCAGTTGCGAATTGCAAACTGGAACGTGACCAATTACAGCGGCGGGCGAATTCCGGAATTTCAGACTTCGCTCTATGGTGTGGTTCCGGCGACACTTGCACTTGAAGGTCAGCGGTTTGCACCCGACATTATTCTCGGAGAGGAATTTACTTCGGCTGGTGGAGTGACCGCTTTTACGAGCCTGTTGAATACAGCGCCGGGTAGTCCTGGTGACTGGGCGGCGGCACCGTTTATTGATGGCCCGGACTCTGACTGTGGGTTTTTCTATCGCACGAGCAAGGTGCAATATTTGGGGACGGTTATTGCTTCGGTGGCGACGGGTTCGACGGCGTTGCCGCCGCGGCATACGTATCGATATGACTTTCGGCTGGTCGGCTATGGCGCGACCCCCAAGACTTCGTTTGGAGCGTTTGCCGTGCATTTTAAGGCCGGCAGCACAACAGACGATCAGGCGCGGAGGTTGTTGGAAGCAAACAAGATTCGCGATAATACCAATGGGATTGATACCAATGGTCCGGGGACAGCGCTGCCCACGGGCTGGAATTACCTGATTGGGGGCGACTTTAATATTCAGACATCGACGCAGGCGGCGTATATCCGCATGGTGGGAAGCGAAGTTAATAACACCGGACGATTCTGGGATCCGATCAATAGCCCTGGATCGTGGAATAACAGCAGTGCCTATCGCTTTATTCACACACAGGATCCGAGCACTACCGGCAGTGGCGGCATGGATGATCGCCACGATCAAATTTTGCTCGGTAATTCGTTCTTTGATGGACCTGGGATTGAGTATATTGGCAACAAGAATCTTGTGTATAGCACGACCACGTGGAACGACCCGAACCACTCCTACCGCTGCTGGGGGAACGATGGAACATCATTTAATCTTTCTATGACCACGACGGGCAACACCATGGTGGGTGCGGCGATTGCACAGGCTCTGGTGACGACGACCAATGCAGGCTCCACTTCGGGCGGACACTTGCCGGTGTTTCTTGATGTCAAGGTCCCGGCCAAGGTGACGAGCGAGACTGTTCTTAACTTCGGGTCAGTGAATGTGGGTGATCCGGCGGTGTTGACGCTCAATGTTTCTAATAATGGCAACGTAGGAATTTGGACGGTAAATGGGATTGCCAACTTGAACTACTCGATGGGTGTGACAAGCGGGTTTACGGTTCCATCTGGTCCGTTTGTTGATGGACCGGCTGCAGGCGGTAATGCGCACAGCATAACAATGGACACGAGCACCGCAGGACTCAAGGCGGCGACGCTGACGATTACATCAGATGATCCAGATCAACCGACGAGACTGGTGTCGCTGATCGGCGAAGTGCTCGAAGCTTCATGCCCGGCTGATTACAACAACGATGGGGAAGTCAACTTCTTTGACTACCTCGATTTCGTTGATGCGTATAGCGCTGGCGATATTTCTGCGGACTTCAACAACGATTCGATGATTGACTTCTTTGATTATCTTGATTTTGTTGATGCGTACAGCACGGGTTGCTGAAAGCGGCGGCAGACTGAGTTTCTTTTAAGGGCGCACCGGATTGGTGCGCCCTTTGTTTTGCGCGAAAGAGCCCAGGCCTGATAACTAGTTTTTTCGCAAACGAGAGCGAAAGAAGCTTGACCTTTGAGACGGCCCTCAGTATCATGAATGTTTCTAGAAACAATTACGGAGTAGAATATGCCGATTTCGAAGCCAGCTATTTTGTTTGCGACTATGGTGATTGCATTTGGATCCGTGGTTCCAGATTGCCTTGGGCAATGCGATGTGCTTTTGCGTGAGACGTTTCGCTTTGGCGAGCGGCCGCATGGTGGGAACGGGTCGTTGCGAATGGTGGAGTTGGAGGACAGGCTGAAGGACTATTGGCCGCAGGCATCGTCAATTGGCGCTCGATGGCTGAGTGCGGATCAGGCGACACAGCCTCTCTGGCAATTTGCATGGTCCACAGCAGATCCAGCGGAAGTTGATCCGCTCGAAGGGCCGGATGGGAACGGGACAGCATTTGGAGAGGCCGGAGCAGCGGCAGTGATTCCATTTGGTGTTCCGGCGAGCGCGTTTACGATGTCAGCGGATATGGCATTGGCAAACGGCGAGGCGTATCTTGGATATACAACGACCGCGAACTTTGTGAACAACTTTGAAATTGATGGTGCCCTGTGGATGTCGATGAACGCGAATGTTGATTGGGTTGTTTATGCCAATGGCAACCAGGTCGTTGCTTCGGGGCATTCGGCGGGTGGCGGTGCTCTCAATGGCGGGTTTTATCGTCTTGAGATGACATACGACCCGGTGACATCGCGAGTATGGGGAAAGGCGGCGGGAGAAGCATTTGGTCCCTTCAATGTGACGCTTACTCGGCCCCTTGCGTACTTCGGCATGGAAGCACACAATTCATGGTGTGTCATTAACAATGTTGCGATCTATGCGGGGACGCCGGTGTCGATAGGAATCAGCGGTCCTGATGTGGCATGTCTTGGATGCAGCGCTGTGTTGACTGCAAATACGAATGCACAGGGGCCAGCTGGATATTTCTGGATGCGCAACGGGGCGTTGCTTTCAGATGGCACTCAGTCGTCAGGGGCTGTACTTTCTGGTACTGGGACGAGCGAGTTGTCGATCTCGAACATCTCGGGTGAGGAACTGGCGACATATGCATGCACGATATCTAATGACTGTGGGTTGCATGAAAGCGAGAGTTTTGTACTGCGGATGTGTGCTGCAGATTTTAATATTGATGGAGTCGTCGATTTCTTTGACTACCTTGATTTTGTCGACAGCTTCTCTGTCGGTGCAAATGGTGCAGATTTCAACGGCGATGGAATTGTCGATTTCTTCGACTACCTCGACTTCGTGGATGCGCTTAGTACTGGGTGTTGATCTGCTGGTGAGTAATCTACAAGGCAGACCAAGTTGAACGCATGACATTTCAGGGCGACTCCGCGAGGGCGGCGTCGCCTTTTGTATTGGGTGGCGAAGTCTGCCGGAATTATTTGGGAGCCGGCACCAGTGCGCGTATTCTGCGAGCTTGGTCCAGGTCGCCGCGTTTTTCGTAGAAAGCGGCTGCCCGTTGGCAGACTCTCGAGAGAGAATCGGCATCGGCCGAGGTAGAGGAGGCGGCTTCGAGTGCGAGTGCAAATTCTGCGGCGGCATCGTCGGGTCGATTGAGCGCAGCATATGCGTCGGCCAGGAGCAGCTGTGTTCTCAGGACACGTGAGTCGGTGGTGGGGAAAAGTGCGCTGCGGATTCGCATGGCCTCTCGCAGGGCAGTTTCGGCTTCGGCGGGATGTTTCGTTGAGAGCAACAACGAACCAAAGCTGCTGAGGGTGGTGGCGTATTCGGGGTGGTCTTTGCCAAGAGTCAGGAGTTCCAGTTCAAGTGCTTTGCGATAGAGGGGTTCAGCGCGATCCAAGTCTCCACGAGTCTGGATAATTGCGGCGAGTTTTGAAGTTGCAAGCGCGATGTGCGGGTGTGATTCATGCAGGAGGGAACGGTACATTTCCAGGCACCGAGCCATCAGGGCCTCTGCCTGATTGTAGTTTTTCTGGGCGCGATGTACGCTGGCGAGATTGCTCAGGTTTTCGGCGAGGGCGAGGCTTCCCTTATTGGATTCACTTTCACGAATTGAGATTGCAGTTTCCAGCGAACGCGCGGCCTCGTCGGTGTGACCCTTAGAAAGAAGTATGACTCCCAGGTCTGAGAGGACGCGGGCGACGTCGAGGTTGTGCTGGCCACGGATGTGCTGAAAAGTGAAGAGGGCTTCGCGGAGGAGCGGTTCGGCGTCGTCGAGTTTTTGTTGTGAATAGAAGAGTGCGGCGAGGTCAACTTTACTTTCGGCGACATCGTGATGATCGGGGCCAAGCAGAGAGCGGCGTTGCTCAAGCGCGCTGCGGATGTGCTTTTCAGCGCGATCGTTATCGCCCAGGCCAAGATATGCCATGCCGATGGTGCTGCGGATTCTGGCCTGGACCAGGGGTTGATCGCGAAGTTCACCATCGATTTTGTCGGCGGCGGCATCGAGGACTTGGCGCACGGTGGCTTGAGAACCCGCGCCGAACGGATCGGCGGAGGCCAGGATGTCGTGTAGAAAGTGGGCGACGGCTTCCTGTTGATCGCGGGCGACAAATGCTTCATCGCGTTGTTGTGCGGCAAGATCTGCCTGCCAGACTACCGCGGCGATTCCAGCGGCGGTCGCGAGCATGACAATTCCGGCGAGCGAACTGACCAATGCGCGGCGTTTCAGGAATTTTCCGGTGCGATACCAGAGCGTGTCGCGGCGGGCGATGACTGGCAGGCCTCGTAGAAAGCGGTCGATGTCGGCGGAGAGTTG
Source organism: Planctomycetia bacterium (assembly GCA_005776545.1). Next base: position 5,698 of record SXOY01000374.1, read on the forward strand.
TTCGGCGGATGAATAACGGCGATCTGATTCAGCACGCATTGCCATGAGGACGATGGTGTCGAGATCGCCGCGTAGCTCGCGGCGCAAGCGTGCAGTGCGTGGGCTTTCTGGAGTTGAATCACCGACCACGGTGCTTGGGCGCGGGGGGACGGTCTGGCTGAGTCTCTGCAATTCCGCCGACGAGCGAGTTTTGAATTGATACGGGGTTCGACCCGCGAGCATTTCGTAGAGGATGACTCCGAGCGAGTAGATATCTGATGCGGTGGTAACAGGGCGACCCTCAATTTGCTCGGGGCTGGCGTATTCGGGGGTGAGTCGCTGCGCATCCATCCCTGTGATGGTGACGGAGTCGTTTCCTGGCGCAAGGACTTTGGCGATTCCAAAGTCGAGCAGTTTAGGAATTCCATCTGGCGTCACCATGATGTTTCCCGGCTTCAAGTCGCGATGAATGACCAGGTTCTGATGAGCGAATTGAACTGCCGCACATACTGACTTGAACAACTCAAGCCGCTCGATGGTTCCGAGTTGATTGTCGCGGCAGTAGGTGTTGAGCGGAATTCCATCAACGAATTCCATGACCAGGTATGGGCGGCCATCTGGGAGTGAGCCACCATCGTGAAGTACGGCGATGTTTGGGTGGCGAAGCTGGGCGAGCGTGCGGCGTTCGAAATGAAAGCGGCGCAGGATTTCGTCGGTGTCCATGCCGCGGCGAACCACTTTGATTGCTACTTTCTGATCGAATGCACCATCTGCGCGAGTTGCGAGATAGACGGCGCCCATGCCTCCAGCCCCGAGCAGTTTTTCGACACGATATGGACCGATGACTCCTCCTACAAGCGGATCTGGTTCCAGACTTCCGGCGAGTGTGCGAAGTACATCGGTTTCGAATGCAGGAGTGGAGAGGAAACTGGGCGGAACTGGGCCGAGTAATGCGATGACCTGATCTCGCACGACTGGATCGGATTCGGATTGGAGAACGGCGTCGCGATCTTGGGCTGGCAAGGTGCGCGCATGAAAGAAGAGTTCCTCGGCACGCGCCATTTGCTCGGGGGTCATTGGCCTGGTCCTTTGGTCAGGTCTTGATGGAGCCATGCGCGAGAGAATTCCCAGTGGCGCGAGACTGTGGGAACTGATACGCCGAGCACGCGTGATATCTCTTCGAGCGTGAGGCCGCCGAAATATCGTAATTCGACTACTTTGGCTTTTGCGGCATCAAGAGCTTCGAGTCGCTTCAGTGACTCGTGCAGGTCGAGAATGTCAAGGTCAGATTGAGGGGATTGCAATTCGGTGATGTCAAGAGAAAGAGGTTGAAGGTTGCCGCCTCGTTTTGCGCGGCCTTTTCCGCGCGCGTGATCGATCAGGATTCTGCGAATTGCTTGTGCGGCGGCACCAAAAAAATGTGCGCGGTTTTCCCATGTGACTTCTTCAGGACCAACCAGTCGGAGGTAGGCTTCATGGACGAGTGCGGTTGGTTGTAATGTGTGGCCTACCTGTTCATTTGCGAGGTGATGCCCAGCCAAGAGTCGAAGCTGGTCGTAGACCAGTGGAAAAAGCTCTTGTGTCGCGGCTTGATCGCCGGTCGAAGCTCGAGCGAGCAATCCTGTCACCTCGTGCTTTGCGCCACCTTCTGAATGCGTCATTGGATGCCCCAAGCCCCGGTCGCTGACATTATCCTATCTGATTGGTCAATCGGCAAAGATCGGTCGGCTACCTCTCTTACTAGCGGCGGCGAGAGGAATTGCATTGGAATCGTGAGGGATCGTGATATGCAATAGGGTCGAATGTCGCATGACATTGTGGAAGGGTGCTCAGAAGTGCAAGCACGGCCTCCACCAAGTAGTCCGATAAGTGGAAAAGCGGGAGAAAAGGCATATTTGAATTGAAACAGAGGGCGCCTTGGGATAATATATTTCCAGAAACATTTACAGGAACAAATCAAGGTTCTGGCGAAATGGGAAAGGTGTGATGCAAATGAGACATTTGGGATTGGCAACTTGTGTGATCTGTGTTCAAGGGATTGCTTTTGGACAGTCCGTGCGGTTTGAAGTGGCGGATCTAGGCCGCGTTCCTGGCTATGAGTATGCGACTTACCCGGTTGGACTCAACAACCACGGGGATGTAGTGGGGTTTGGGCATAGCGGGAGCATGTATAAGGCGTTCAAGTGGACGGCGAGCACTGGTATGCAGGTTCTGCCGCCGGTGCCTGGACACGAAAGCGACAGCAGTACAGCTACCGGGATCAATGATCTAGGCGAGATCATCGGGTTTAGCGGCCAAGATAATGGAGTCGATTACATCGGGTGGGTGTATCGCAATGGTCAGTACACGATGTTGGGCTCACGGGCGGGGTTTCGCGGCTGCAAACCATTGAGTATTAACAATTCGAGCGAGGTCATTGGGCGCACGACCACCATCGATTTCAGCTATCAGGTTGATTCATTCGTCTGGTCGCCGACAACGGGGTTGCAGGATGGATCGCCAGGCATCTGGGCTGAGGCGTATGCGCTGAATGATCTGGGAGTGATGGTTGGGGGAGTGCGAAATTCCCCGCCGCCATTTGGAATGCTGGCGTGGAATATTCGTTCAAATAGTCAAACTGATCTTGGAGCATATCCCGGTGGTACGAATTGTCTCAATTTTGGAACATGTATTAACAACCTTGGGCAAGTAGTGGGTGTTTCAGGATGCCGCATGATTTCGAGGGCCGTTGATGGGACGATGACAGATATCACGCCGCTAATGTTGTATCCGGGCGCGGTCTGGCTGAATGACAACGGGTGGGTGTTGGGAACGAGGCCCCAGTCGTGCAGCAATGGGACGTGTCGTGGCAGTATTGCGTGGGTTCGTACTTCGGGTGCTGAGGTATTTGATTTAGACAATGCGCTGGTCGGGACATCACACAGTTCGATCGGAACCGCGCGAGTGATTAATAACCGCAATCAGATCATTGCGATGGCCAATGGAAGTGGCGTGGATGGCAGCCGGCGTGGAGTGTTATTGACGCCGCAGTCGCCGCCGTGTGCGGCGGATTTCAATGCAGATGGGGTGTTGGACTTCTTTGATTATCTAGATTTTGTGAGTGTGTTTTCCAGTGGTTTAGTGGCCGCGGATTTCAATCACGACAGCATTATCGACTTGTTTGATTACCTCGATTTTGTGGAAGCGTTTGCCGGAGGATGCTGAGGTACTGAAGGTTTGTCGAGATTTCGAGGGGTAGTTCGCGAGAGTTTTGGAAGGACTTGAAATGTTCAATCGATACACGCAAATGGGCTTGGGGCTGGTAGCACTGGTCGCAGCAACAGCGAGCGGGCAGGATTTCAATGGAAATGCGGTCCGAGATTCAGTGGATATCCGCAACGGAGTCGCGGCCGATTGCAATCGAAACGGGATACCAGATGTTGCGGACCTGAGCAGGCCAGAGTTTGCCGCGGCGGTGGAGCATCACAATGACACAGCGTCGACGAGCAATGTGAACGGTGTTGCGATGGTGGATGTCGATCTGGATGGAGACATGGATGTGGTTGCGGCAGCGCGGTCAGGGAGCAGCAACTCGACACTTACGATTTGGCGGAATGACGGCGGCCCCGGCTTGGTTTATGCAACGCGTTACACAGTTGTCAACGCATTGTGTTATCTCATTAGGGTTGCGGATCTAAATGGCGATGGACGCCAGGATCTTGTGGTGTCTGACAGCGGATTTCCCCAGGTTGTTGTGATGCTTTCCACGGGGAGTGGGACGTTTGGAGCGCCGACGTTTCTTGTTGCAGGGTCGCGCGGTACTGGAATCGCAGTGGGGGACTTGGATGGTGATTTGGATATTGATATTGCGATGCCGGGCTTTGGGAACAACATGGTGGATGTGTTCCGAAACAATGGCAATGGGACTTTTGCAGGACGAGTTGGTTATGCGTGTGGGCAGCAGCCGGTCGCCGCGGCGATAGGGGATTTCACTGGTGATGGGTTAGCGGATCTGGCGGTAGGAAATTCTTTCATTTCTGCACCTGGAAGCGGGACGATCACGCTGCTGAGGAATACCGGTAACGCGGTGTTTGTCAATCACGGAACATTGGCGGTGGCTGGCCATGCGGAGACTTCTGCGAACTCAGCCCCGCACGATGTCCATCTGGTGGATGTTGATTCAGATGGTGATTTGGAGTTGCTGGTAAGTTCTAAGGACAGCAACTCGCTCAGGATATTCAGCCATGACGGAGCGGGGATTTTTGCGAATACGCAAACACTTGGTCCGCTTGCATCTATTTCCAGTATTGCGGATCGATTTATCTGTACGAATCTCGATGGTGATCCAGCGCCAGAACTGGCGTGGTGCGATTCGGCGGCGCGAGCCGTTCGCGTGTATGACAACATCGCGGGCACGTTTGTGTTTTCGCAGTCGTACGCCGCGGGAAGCGAAGGGCCGATTGATGTGGCGGCGGGCGATCTGACGCGTGACGGTCGGCCCGATCTGGCGACAGCGGGACATACGAGCTATGCATTTTCGACCATCGTGAATCAGGGCGGGTTGCATTTTGATGCAGTGATTCAGATGAATCGAGATGATTCGAGTTTCTATCCTGTGCTTGCTGACTTTACTGGCGATGGAGTGACGGATCTTGCCTCGTATTCCACTTCGGCAATACCAGGAACTTTTCATATCGCACCGGGCATTGGGAATAGAAAGTTTGGTCCGGCCCAACTGGTGGGTATTCCCATGAGCGGTCATGTCTTGCCACGAGATCTCAATAACGATGGGTATCTAGATATTCTTTCGATGGGAAACAGCGGCAATCGGTTCGCGATGCTTAACAACGGGGATGGGACGTTTGGAGCGCCGGTGTATTCGAGTGTGATCAGTGTTCACAGCAATTGGCAAACGGCAGATATCAACAACGATGGCCATCTTGATTTTCTGTGGGTTCGCAGTGTTGCTTCTGCCCAGCCGCACTTCATTGCTATTTCGCTTGGAAACGGTGCGGGCGGATTTTTGCCACCCTATGAGATTACAACGCCACCGTTTATTGGCGGGGTGTGGACCGGCGATCTTTCGGGTGACGGTTTTCCAGAGCTGTTTGTGGGTGT
>SXOY01000375.1 GCA_005776545.1 Planctomycetia bacterium
AAGGCGGTTCCGGCGGCGCGCTGGGAATTGCGGTGTCGGACAAGGTCGCGATGCTGGAGAATTCGTGGTACTCGGTGATCAGCCCCGAAGGGTGTGCAGCGATCTTGTGGAAAGAGGCAAATGAGCAGACCAACAACGCGGCGGCCAAAGCTCTGAAACTGACTGCAAAAGACAATCTGGAGCTTGGGATCATTGACTCGATTATCCCAGAACCCGTTGGTGGGGCGCATCGGGATCATCGAATGACTGCGGACAACATGCAGCGATGGATCGTGGAACAGCTTCAGAAACTGATGAAACTACCGATGGAGAAACTGCTGGATGGCCGCTACGAGCGATTCCGCCGCATGGGGGCGTATGCTGAGTCGGTTGTAGTGGCCGAGACCGATGTGGAGCCAACAAGCTGAGGCCGTCGGCAGAATATCGGGATTAACTGGAAATATTGTTGATTCGGGTGTCCATTGTTTTGACTGAACCCTGACTGCTCCCTACCCTGTGCCCCAATTATCCGACTCGCAATGTATGTGCGCACACATCGGGCGAGGGACCGGGACCCTTGGATCGGGGCGAATACCGTGGCCAAAGACGCAAAGAAGAAAGTCGTTACCAAAGTCATGAAAACAGCGTCCAAGCCCGTGGCAAAGTCTGCCCCTAAGCCAGCTAAACCAGTGGCCAAGCCAGCAGCCAAAGTCGTTGCTAAACCCGCGGCCAAGCCGGTGAGCAAAGTGCCTGCAAAGCCAGTTGCAAAGACCGTAGTAAAACCGGTTAAAGTCGATGCGAAGAAGCCCATCGACACCAAAGCGAAAGAAGTTGCCAAAGTCAAGGTCGTGGCCAAGCCTGAGGTAAAAGTTGTTGCGAAGTTGCCTGCTGGAAAAGCAGCGGCCAAGCCTGATGCGAAAGCAGATGCCAAAGTCGGCGGCAAGAAGGGGATCACGGTTGTCGAACCACCGAAGATGGTTCCCAAGAAGCTGAAACCCAAGTCAACGACTCTCGATGAACTGCCGAGCCTGGCTGGTGAACTGTTGCGCCCCGGTGGTCCATCCCGCAAGCCCTTGATTCCGTCCGGTCCTAAAGCCCCGACAACGACGCCATTGGGATCGCACGCGATGGTGGCGGAAGTTGAATTGCCACCGGCCAAGACTCCGTTTAACAAGACCGAGTTGAAGCACTACAAAGAGATTCTGCTGACCAAGCGGGCCGAATTGATCGGCGATGTCACGAGCATGGAAAAGCAGGCGCTCAACGACGGGTCAGGCGCACTCTCGCACCAGCCGCAGCACATTGCTGAGCAGGGGAGCGATACCTATGACCAGACTCTTGCACTTGAAATCGCTGCACAAGATCGGCGATTGGTGAAAGAGATCGACGATGCACTTAACCGCATTGAGGCCGGGACGTATGGGATATGTGAACTTTCGGGCAAGGCGATTTCCAAGCATCGATTAGAGGAATTGCCCTGGGCGAGATTCTCGATCGAAGCCGCTCGCGAACAGGAACGCAAGTCGATGCGTCCAAGCTATTCATCCCGCCACGATCAGTAATTGCACCGCATGGATTCTGCTGAAAACAACACGACTCCTTCGACGGGACAGAACGCGTCGCCGGAAACGACTGTCCGAAATCGGGGCGCATGGCGGACGCTGCTTGTAGTCACTGTCGTTGGTCTGGCTATTGACCTGGGAAGCAAGCTCATTGCGTTCTCGCGTGTCGCTGATGCGCCAGTGGCGGTGAGCCGCGAGAAGGTGCTGGCTGCGGGCACGGATTTAGAGAGCATTGTGCCGCTGCATGATGCGGTAGTCGTGGTTGATCGCATTCTTGAGCTGAAACTGCTTCTGAATCCCGGCGCGGTCTTTGGAATGGGCGCGGGCAAGCGGTGGGTGTTTGTCATCTTCACCGCGTTTGCAATCGCGTTTGCACTGTGGATGTTTGCGAAGTGGACGCGGCCCAGGGACAAAGCGGCCCATGTTGCCATCGGACTTGTGCTTGCTGGCGGGCTTGGCAACTTGTACGACCGCGTGATGTTTGCATGCGTGCGAGATTTTCTGCATCCGCTACCCGGAGTTAATCTGCCCTTTGGCTGGCATTGGCCGTGGGGCGGCACCGAAGTCTGGCCATATGTTTCGAATCTCGCCGATCTCTGGTTGATCGTCGGAATTGGGATCCTTGTCATTCACACACTTCGAACCGGCAAACAGACGGGGCAGTGAATGAAGTTCGGCAAACTCGATATTCAGTGCTTTGAGCTTGGACCATTTGCGACGAATTGCTACTTTGTAACTGACAATGTCACGGCTTTTGTTGTTGATGCCAGTTTCGAACCAACAGCAATGGTCCAACACGCTCTGCGGGAACAGTCCTACGTCTCTGACATTGTGCTGACTCACGCCCACTGCGATCACATTGCCGGACTCGATGTGCTGCGACGAGCGTGGCCCAAAGCCAACGTGACCATTCATGCATTGGAAGTAGCTTGGCTGAGTGATCCGATGCTCAATTTGTCTGCCGCGTATGGCGAGCCGGTGAGTGTTGCTCCTGCACATACGACTGTCAATGGTGGTGAGGAGTTGCGGCTTGCAGGTCGAAAGTGGAAAGTCTTGAATCTGCCGGGACATTCGCCGGGGAGCATCGGTCTGTATTCTGCGGCAGATGGCGTGGTGCTTGCTGGTGATGCACTGTTCAATGGTTCGATTGGGCGGACCGATTTTCCCAATGCGAATTTCGAGACTCTTGCGCAGTCTATTCGCACGCAGTTGTACACCTTGCCCGAGGACACGATTGTGCTGCCGGGGCATGGCCCTGCGACGACGATTGGCAGGGAGTTGCGTGGGAATCCGTTTGTGAGATTGTGAGATATCGACATTTTACTATTGCCCGACGAAGCGGGCGTAGGTTGCGCGGGCGAGTTCGGGGCGGTTGGTGCCTTTGACGATTGCTCGGCCGTCGGCGAAGACTGTCAATTCGCAATCTTCTTCAAAACCGGGTGGGCGAATTGCGGGGCAGAGTCGAACAAAGAAGGGGTTCTTGCTGACGCGGCCCAGCGGCAGTAGTTGAGCGGCAAGGAGTTCCAGGTTGATGCGATGGAGGGTGCCTGGGAGTTGGATTGCGTTTTGGCCGCAGAGTGAGGCGATTTGTTGCGAGGTGTCGTTCAGGAATTCAAAGTGTCGCTGTGCGCATGCGGGGCAGTCGGGGCGTTTGAGAGTCTTGAGGTCGAGCCTTCGCCGCGTGTTGGACCATAAGTCGAAGTCGAGCAATGTGTGAGAGAGCAGGTCGCGGTGGCCAGTGAGGATCTTGATGGCGTCGGCTGCCTGCGTTGCGCCGATGATTGAGACAGCCGGTCCAATCACGCCGACCGTGTCACAGGTTGGGGTCGTTCCCGGTGGCGGCGGAGAATCAAAGATGCAGCGAAGGCAGGGGTGGTTGGTGTCGCAGAGGAAGGTGGCTTGCATGCCGCGGGTTGAGATCACGCCGCCGTAGCAGAGGGGAATCGCGCGTTTGACAGCAAGGTCGTTGAGCAGGTAGCGGGTCTGGAAATTGTCGGTGCCGTCGATGATGAGATTGGTGTGCGGGGGGATCAAAGTTTCGATGTTGGTCGGCGTGAGATCGGCGATGTGTGCGGCGAGTGATATAGAGGAATTGATGCCGGCGAGTCTGCTGCGTGCAGCTTCGGCTTTGGGCATGGAATTGGCGGCATCAGATTCTGTGTAGAGAGTCTGACGCTGGAGATTGGTGAGTTCGACCAGGTCGCGATCGATGAGCGTGATGTGGCCGATGCCAGCGCGGGCGAGCAGATCTGCGCTGGTGCAACCAAGCGCACCCATGCCGACAATGGCGATGTGGGCGGCGGCGAGTTGTGACTGGCCGTCGTTTCCGATGATCAATGTTTGGCGGTGGTATCTGCTCACGGTGATAGGGTAGAAGTACTGAGTGCCGAGTGCTGAGTACCGTGGAAAGAGCCAGTACGAACATACGCCACGCACTCCAGTGCGATTGGTTACACTTCTGTGATGTCAAAGCCCAGCGACAAACGAATCGACAAACGAATCATCGGGATTATGTGCGTCATCGCTATGGCCGCGACTGCCATTGTGGTGATGGCCTTCTGGGGCGGGGGGTTTGGCGGCTCTAGCGGCAAGAAGGGCAACCTGTATCTGGCCCTCGTGCTTGCGGTTCCGGCGGTGGTGCTTGTGTTGCCGCTCCTTGTGTTCGCGATTCGACGGACCCGAGTGAAGGTCCGCAAACCGCTCCATCCATGTGCAGAGTGCGGGTATGAACTTCGGGGGATTCGAACTGGGATGTGCCCGGAGTGTGGGCATCGGTATTGTTAATGCATGTTCGCCTCAGGGAGTCGTTCTGGACAATACAGGCAGCAGGCATCAGGCAGCAGGCATTAGGAACCAAACCGGACCTCGGCGCGAGGTTGCTCACCCGCCGCGTTTGGCTTGGCCGCTGCCGCCTTGACGGCGCATCTTGCCGCTGCCTAGGAAAGAATCGAAGGAAGATGGACCTTTTTGAGGGCCTTTGTCGCCGATGAAGTCTTCCTTTTTGGGAAGTTGGTACTTGGCTTTTGATTTGTCGGGTTTGGGTTTCTTTGCCATAGTAAATGATAGTGAGGCTGAGCCCAAAAAAGAAAACCGCCCGACATTTCTGCCGGGCGGTGGAGTGGTCGAGAGAGTCAATTACTTCATCGAGAGCATTTCGCGGTAGGTGGGGAGGGGCCAGAGGTCGGCGGCGACGTGACCTTCGAGCGCATCGGCGTGCGTGCGAAGTTCTGCCATTGCGGGCAGGACCTTGGCGTGGATGTGCTTGGCGTGGGCCAATGGGTTGTGGCTCTCGAAGTCGCCCGCGCTTTCAAGGCTTACGAGTGCCGCCCGGAAGGTTGACACCATGTCGGCGAAGTCGATGAGGGCCTGGCGGAGATCGCCGGGTTCGACATCGGCTGCTTCGGTGGCGGCAACTGCCTCGGCAAGACAGCGCTGGTGCTCGACGCATGCGGGGAGGATGGAAGTGCGAGCCATGAGCGTGGCGGTTTCGGCCTCGATCGTGACCTGCTTGATGTACTTTTCAATGTAGATGTGTTCGCGGCTGTCGAGTTCGACCTTGCTCAAGACCTTGAACTTCTTGAACATGTCGGCGTTGGTTTTGGTGGCCACGCGCTGAAGTGCATCGACAGAGGA
>SXOY01000376.1 GCA_005776545.1 Planctomycetia bacterium
GATCAATTGCATTCGAGATTGACAGATTCGGGCGGCTTGGGTGCGCACAATTCGAACCGGTATGTGCATCTGGTGACAGAAACACTAACGCACGCATTCGCGGATCGGTCGCGGTTTCTGAATGACCCGGAATGTCCAACGTGTCCAAAGGTGGATGTCGCGGGGCTCACAGATTCGGCAATGTTGGCGGCACGAGCGAAATCGATCAATCCGGAGACCAAAACGGTTCACACCAATTTCGGAGTGCAGCAAAAAGATGATGGCGGGACAAGTCACTTCTGTGTCGTTGATGATCAAGGCAACGCTGTTGCGTGTACCGAGACGATCAATCTGGTGTTCGGTTCATTGCTGATGGTGGAGCAATTTGGAATCGTGCTCAACAATCAGATGGATGATTTTACTACGCAGCCGGGAAAACCAAATGCGTTCGGCCTGACGCAATCGCCGCGGAATGCACCTGCGCCGCTCAAGAGACCGCTGTCGAGTATGACGCCGACCGTGATACTCAAGGGTGGCGAAGTTGAAATAGTCGCGGGTGCCTCTGGAGGCCCACGCATAATTTCCGGGACCATTGAATCGATTCTGAATGTGCTCTACTTCGACACATCGGCGGAAGAAGCGGTAGGTCTGCCGCGGTTTCATCACCAGTATCTGCCAGACAAGCTCGAATTTGAAGAATCATGGAAAGATGCTGCACGCGATGAGGCAATGCAGAAGCTGGGGTACACACTCAGCACAACGAAAGCGGTTGGCAATGTGCAGTTGATTCGAAGAGCTAAGTCTGGAAATGGACTCGATGCCGCGTGCGATCCGCGCAAGGGTGGCAAGCCAGCCGGGAACTGATTCAAGCCTTCATATACAAATGCACAGCCATTGTGCCGTAGATGTGCGTTTCCGGGCCTTTCGCGCCGATGAGCTTCACGCTTACGGGTTCGCCAGTAGTTTCCGGCGGCGGGCTTGATTTCGCAGTTGCGGATGCAATTGCCGCCTGAGCTTCATCGAGTGCATCGAGTTTGTCAATTTCCTCATCGGTGAGTGAATCCAGGTCGAGTTCGACGTAGTCACTCGTTTCATCACCATCACCAAGATCAATGGGGTCCGGTTCTGCGGGTTTCCTCTTGAACTTCTTTTCGCGTTCCTCGCGCTCGAGCTCACGCATGCTCCAGCGCTTGCCGCCCTTCTTGCGTTTTGGTTGCGGGTCAGGAGCTTCCTCCTGATTTGGACCAAAGAAGAATGGATGCGGCACGCGGAGGACCAGGAAGCCATCATCAGAGAGACACTGAATGAGCTTTTCAGCTTGGAGTTTCACGCGTTGCCAGCCAAGTGGTTCCTGGACCATCGGATACGGCGGATCGAGCAGCACCAGAGTGACCGGGCGTGGGCAGCGCGAAAGTGCGCCAGCCCCAAGTGCATCGCCTTCAAAGATCTCGATCTTGTCGAGTACGCCCAGGTTCTCGGCGTTCTGGCGCAGAACCTTGGCCATCGCCTTGTCTTTCTCAACGAACACAGCTTTCGCGGCTCCGCGGCTTATTGCTTCGAGGCCAAAGCTGCCAGTGCCCGAAAACGTGTCGAAGATCAAGGCCCCTTGAGTGTGGCCTCGAAAAAGGCCGAACAGTGATTCGCGGACGCGCGCGGGCATCGGTCGCGTTATAGCGGTTTCTGGCGGCGAGAGGAGGCGGCGACCACGAAGTTCGCCACCGATGATGCGCATATGAGACATAGCTAGAGGGTAGTTCGAGTACGCGGGCAAAAAAAACAAACCCGTCGATGCGTGCATCGAGCGGGTTTGCTCCCTCTTTGTCGGGTTCGACGCGATCTGGACGTTTCAAGTCCAGAGCGTGTCGATGTTGTATCTGATAAAGCTGGGGTTCTGAATTCCGGTGACAACAGACCAGAACGGTTCGCCGCCATCGTCGTCCGGTGCCCAGTGATTGAACTGGCTCGCCGGATCTTCGCCATAAAGATCAAGCAGACTCGAACCCAGGAAGATGGCCCGCTGCAGGAACAACAGGTCATCCGTCACATACTCGGCCTCAGCTGCGACGCCCGCGATGCAATCTGCCAGTCGACCAAAGAGCGTGCGATTGGCCTTCAGAAGCACATCTGCATCATGCCAGATGTAGTAGCGATACTTGCTGGGAGTTCGTACCGCGTTGACCGCGCGTTGACGTAGCAAGCTGGTGATTCCCATTGACCCATCGATGCGGCGAAGGAGCTGTGGACCCGGAATCTGGCGTTCGATCTGCTGGCAAAAGGAGTCCAGATCGGTAATAAATTGACCGTGGAGAATACAGACTTCAGTATCACGTTGGCGGGATAGAAACGATGCGAGCGCACTTGCGAACTCGACCCGGCGTCTTGGAAACTCCGAATAGGCAACCAGGTGCGCCTCATCCGTGAGTTGTACGATTTCAGGCTGCCACTCAATTGGCTTGAGCGGTAACCCGGAATGTTTTGGAAGCGCACTCATACCACGGCCCATCCTTCAGAGCGTCTACACCACCCTGACTGTTTGGCCGGCCCCCCCGGTTACCCTCACAGGACCCACCCTGTAGAGTCATCCCAAACCCCGTTCCTACACCTCAAATATGCACGGTAATTGCGCCAATGCCATCTATTCGATGTAACAGACCTCAAAAACCGGATATTCCTACTGCCTTATTGGACCAACATGTTGTCGGTTATAGGACAGTGGTACCATTCTACCCTAAATAGGTGGTTTCCACAACTCGGGATTCACCAATTTCACATTTCCTTTATCTGGGAATCGAAGCTGAGAATCGCTATGTGATGTACAAACCGGTCTAGATATTGAAGTACTTGGCCTGTGGGTGGTGGATGATGATGGCACTGGTACTCTGCTCGGGGTCGATTTGCCAGTTCTCTGTCAGGTTGCAACCGATGCGACTTGGGTCCAAGAGCTTCCAGAGTTTGGCCTGGTCAGACATGTCGGGGCACGCATGATAACCGAAGCTGTAGCGGCTGCCTCGGTAGTGCTGGGTAAAGAGGTCCCTCACTCGAGGCGCATCTTCGCCTGTGATTCCCAGTTCCTGCCGCATGCGCTTGTGCCAGAACTCCGCGAGTGCTTCGGCGGTCTCTACTCCCAGTCCGTGTAAGTAAAGGTAGTTGGTGTAATCGTCGGCTTCGAAGAGCTTGCGGGCAGCTTCGCTGGCGCGGGAGCCCATCGTGACGCAGTGCAGGCCGAGGACATCGAACTTGCCAGCAGTGGTGGGCAGAATGAAGTCAGAAATACAGAGTCGGCGGCGATCATGCTGGCGCGGGAATCGGAACCGTTCAATTTCGCGTGGATTGTCCTGTGTGCTGGTTGGGTCCCAGATGATCAGGTCATCGCCGTTGCTGTTGCAGGGGAAGTAGCCGTAAGTAACTGCGGGCCGCAAAATCGCTTCCTCGCGGCATCTCGTTTTGAGTTCTTCAAAAATCGGTTGGATCTTGTCCTCGAGAAGTGCCTCGTAATCGCTATCGGACAGCGCGCCCTTCTTGATCTGCCATTGGCCGCGGAACAGGGCGACTGGGTTGATGAATGGGTAGATATTGTCGAGGTCGATGTCGGTGACCACTCGCGAGCCCCAGAACGGCGGCGTGGGAATCTGCGATGCGGCGAGAATCTCGACATCAGAGCGTGTGCCTTGTTGAGAGGGCTGGTCTTTGGTTGCTTCGAACGCATCAACACGTCGACCTTGGTCTGCGCGGCTGCGAGCGATGACCTCCTCCGCATTCGTGCGCTTGCGCTGGCGTTCTTCGATCGCAATGTTCAGTGTCGCGCTGCCGCCCGACATGAGCTGATCCATCGTCGAAAGGCCTTCAAACGCATCTTTTCCGTAGAACAGTTCACCGTCGTACACAGAGCGAAGATGGCCTTCGCAGTAGTGACGAGTGAGGGCCGCGCCACCGAGCAAAACTGGAACCTCGATGCCGAGCTTGTTGAGTTCCTGGAGATTCTCTTCCATCACGTTGACGGATTTTACGAGCAGGCCCGACATGCCGATCGCATCAGCGTTGGTCTTGCGCCATGATTCAACGATGGCAGTGAGTGGTTGCTTGATGCCAATGTTGTGCACTGTGTAGCCGTTGTTGCTGAGGATGATGTCGACCAGATTTTTGCCGATGTCGTGCACATCGCCCTTGACCGTTGCGAGCACAATCGAGCCCTTGCTCGAACCCGCGGCCTTCGCCATGAACTTCTCAAGGTGAGTCACCGCGGCCTTCATGACCTCTGCGCTTTGGAGCACAAATGGGAGCTGCATCTGGCCAGAGCCAAAGAGTTCGCCGATGGTTTTCATGCCGCCGAGCAGGTGATCGTTGATGATTTCCAGCGGCGAGTATTTCTGGCGTGCTTCATCGAGACATTCGATGAGGCCCTGTTTTTCGCCATCGACAATGTGGCTTGCAAGGCGTTCTTCCAGACTCGCAAGTGTTCGCTGCTGCGGTGATTTCGCGGGCGACTGCGCATCTTGAAACAGCGCGACAAACGCGTGAAGGGGATCGAAGCCTTCGCGGCGGCGGTCATAGATCAAATCCATCGCCGCATCCCACTGGGCAATTTCGATCTTGTTCCGCGGCAAGATCTTCGAAAAGTGCAGGATCGCACTGGTGAGCCCCGCTTCCTGAAGTTCGTGCAGGAACACGCTGTTGAGGACGACTCGTGCCGCGGGAGCAAGGCCGAAAGAGACATTGGAAAGACCAACTGTGGTCTGGCTATCCGGCAGCGCCTTGCTGATGAGTCGGACGCCTTCAATGGTTTCAAGCCCGGAGCGGCGGTCGCTCTCCATTCCGGTGGAGATTGGAAGCACCAGCGGATCAAAGATGAGGTCAGCGGGCTTTAGACCGTGAACTCTGGTCGCACGATCAAATGCACGTTGAGCGATCGCGAGCTTGCGATCAGCCGTGCGGGCCATCGATGCTTCTTTGTCTTCATCGATGGAGCCGATGACCAGACCCGCGCCATAGGTACGAGCAAGTTCGCAGACAATGTCGAACTTGTGTTCGCCTTCTTCAAAATTGCCGCTGTTAATGATGCATTTGCC
>SXOY01000377.1 GCA_005776545.1 Planctomycetia bacterium
ACGCTGCACCTGGAAAAGGGAAGGCTCATCGAATCAGCGTTGACCAATGCCTCCACTCACCAGACCGTTACAAAGGAGACACCGTGATCGCTCCACGCTTTATCCCAGTGGTTACAAAACAGCTGTGGCGTCATCGCGTCCGCAGCGTGCTCACACTTGCAGGCGTCGGCGTTGCGATGTTTCTGTTTATTGCAGTGCAGACCCTACAGCAAGGCGTGAAAGACGCCACTCAAGCCGCTGCAGGCGATACCACGTTGATTGTCTATCGCGAGAATCGATTCTGTCCCGCAGCGAGCCGATTGCCGCAGTATTACGTAGATCGAATCAACAAAGTCCCCGGAGTGGTATCGGCGGCGCCAATCAAAATCGTGGTAAACAACTGCCGGGCATCGCTCGATGTGATTACTTTCCGTGGCGTTCGCTCTGAAGACCTGCTCGACCCGGTGGGAATGTCCAGCAAATGGCAGTTCCTCTTTGGTTCGCTTGAAGAATGGGGAAAACGCTCAGATTCTACTGTTGTGGGTGAGGCCCTTGCAAACCGCCGCGGATTCAAAGTAGGTCAGTCGTTCGATTCCTCCGGAGTTACCGTGACGATCGCCGGTATCATTCGATCGCCTCACGCGCAGGATCAAAACGTTGCATATGTTCATCTTGGTTTTCTGCAACAAGCGGCGAACAAGGGTGGCGGCTTGGGCAGCGTGACTCAATTCACGGTCTCCGTAGACAACCCCGCACATCTTGAATCAGTCGCTACTGCGATCGATGCGCAGTTTCGAACAGAGGCAGACCCGACAACAACACGGCCGGAGAAGGCGTTCGTCGCACAAGCTGGTGAGGACATCGTCGAAATTGTGAAGTTCACACAGTTCCTCGGCTGGGGCTGCCTGATCGCGGTACTGGCATTAGTTGCGAACGCAATCGTTCTCGGTGTTCAGGACCGTATCAAGGAACACGCCGTCTTGCAGACACTTGGGTTCCGCTCTGGCTTAATTGCCAGACTGATCGTCAGCGAAGGGATGCTCATCGGATTGCTCGGCGGAGCAATTGGAACCGGGCTGGCACTCGCCCTGGTGCACTTTGGAAACTTCAGTCTCTCGCAAGAGGGCTTGAGCATCAACATCGGCGCCAGTTGGACCTCACTCCTGTGGGGTCTTTCGATCTCATCGACCGTTGGAATTGTGGCAGGACTTGTACCAGCATGGCGAGCCGGAAATCGCGAAATCGCCGCGTGTTTCAGAGCAGTTTAACAGGATACCTATGAAGCTACTTCCATTTGATTACGCGATACGCAACCTCGGCAGATCTCCTGCGCGAATGGGTCTCTCTGTTGCTGGCTCTGCGATGGTCGTGCTTTTGATTCTGATCGCCGGGGGATTTGTCCAGGGAATGAGCCAGGTCCTGCGTGCAACCGGCGGCGAAAACAATGTCATATTGCTCGGCGCGGGAAGTGAAGACAGCATCGAACGTTCCGAAATCGAAGCCGCAGTGCCGGGGATCTTGGCCGCCACTATTCCCGGTATCCGAACACGCGCGGGCGTTGCATTTATCTCGCCCGAAGTCCATGTCATGTTGCCCGTAAAACTCGCCACAGAACCAGAATCAGATCATGCCATCAGGCAAATTGTGTTTCGAGGTGTCACAACCGCCGCCGCACTTGTCCATGACAATATGACCATTCTCGATGGACGCTGGCCACGAGCTGGCAATGATGAAATCATGACCGGGCGAATGACGCCGACCGTCATGGGAGTTTCCGAAGCAGCAGTTGCTATCGGTCAACAGATTGTCATTGATCGGCGACCCTGGACAATCGTCGGCCACTTCAGTGCTCCAGGCACTGTCGTGGAAGGTGAGATATGGATTCCGCTCACTGATCTGAAAACAGCGACCAAGCGAGAGACTATTTCCTGTGTAGTTATGACATTAGATCCATTTGACGAAGTCACCGGAGAAGGTGCCGAAATCGCAGATATCGCGGCATTCACGAAAATGAGACCCGATCTGGAATTGTCCTCTGTCAGCGAATTGGACTACTACGGGGCACTTGCTGCCTTCTTTGGGCCTATTCGAATCGTCGCCTGGGTCACCGCTGGACTGATCGCCCTCGGCGGGTTATTTGGCGGATTGAACACAATGTATGCCGCTTTTGCCGCACGAATCCGCGAACTTGGAACTCTTCAGTCACTTGGGTTTCGAAGACTAGCGATAGCATGGTCGATGATTCAGGAATCAACGCTTGCGACCGCAGCCGGAGGACTTCTGGCGTGTGTAGGTGCGGTCGTGTTCCTGGATGGTGTGGCAGTTCGCTTTTCGATGGGGGCATTTGGATTGGTGATCGATGAACGTGTCGTTGCCCTAGGTCTGCTCTGCGGACTTGTACTTGGAGTCGTGGGTGCGTTGCCCCCGGCTATTCGCTGTTTGCGGCCAGCTATTCCGATTGCACTGAAAGCGGTGTGATCTAACTGTACTTCTGACGTCAAACAATCATTCAAACCAGTTCTTACCGGAGATACACCATGCTTTCTAGATTCGTTCGTTCCGTTCAATTCGCTTCCGCCACTGTCATTGTGACACTACTCTGCGGTGTTGGCAGCGGCATTCTTGGTCCAACCATTGCTCACGCGCAGCCGAAGCAGGACGATGTGGCGAAAGCGTTCTTTGCTCCTAAACTGCCTGCAAATGCCAAAGAATTTTCGCAAGTCGTAAACTCCGCGAAACCCAATGACACGGTGATCCTCCACGGATATGTTCCACTCACGGATGGATTTGGAACCAACGGTTCTATTACGCTCGTTGAATCACTCGCAACAGCAGAGGTGAAGCCGGAAACGCCTGCAGCGTCGCTCAAGGCATCGCTCACAATTGAGGATTCAGATGGGAAAGCGCTCACCGGCCTGGAGAACA
>SXOY01000035.1 GCA_005776545.1 Planctomycetia bacterium
ATGCGCACTCACACTTTCCGCATCGTTGCAGCATGTATGTTGTTCTCGCTCGCAGGCCAGGCAATGGGCGCGGGCGTACGCGGCAAAGTCGCAGCCGTCACCGTCTATCGTGGCCAGGCTTTGGTCACACGTGTTGTTGAAGTCCCCAAAGACATCGGCGCCAATCGAGAAGTAGTTGTCACAGATCTGCCAGGTGGCCTGGAAGCGGCGAGTCTGTATGCCGAGGGCGAGCAGACCGTAAAGGTGCAGAGTGTGCGATACCGCGCCCGGCCGGTCATGGTGGATGTGAATGAAGATGTCCGCAAGGTCGATGAAAAGATCGAGGAAATTGGGCGAAAAATCGCCGCCAATACTCGCCATGTCGGACTGCTCGAAGAAAATCGAAAGTATGTCGAGAGCCTGCAGGGGTTTGTTGCGCCCACCGCCGCGGCGGAGCTGCGAAATGGTGTGTTGAACGCGGAGACGCTGCAAAAATTGAGCGGCTACATCTTGAGCGAGCGTGAAAAGCTCGCAGAAAAAGAACTGGTGCTTGCCAAAGAGAAGCAGGATTTGGACAAGGAAATGCAGCAGGCGCAGCGCGAGCGCCAGAAGTTGACCGCTGGTTCGAGCCGCACGGCCAACGAGGCGGTCGTGACTCTCGCGGCAGATTCGGGTGGTTTGAGCGGCAGCGGAACACTGAAATTGCGATACATCGTGAACAACGCCGGTTGGTCGCCAAGTTACGCAGTGCGGCGAGAAACTGGCGAAAAGGCTTCGGTGCGGCTTGAGTATTACGCAGATATCACGCAGGTTTCAGGTGAAGATTGGGACGGTGCGAATGTCACGCTGTCGACCGCGACGCCTTCGCTGGCGTCGCGCGGGCCGCAGTTGTTGCCGATGGGTGTATCGCTGGCGAGCGCGAGTGATGAACAGGGGCAGGAGTGGGCCAAACGCTCGCAGCAGATGTTGAGCAATGGGTATGAAGATGCCAAGCGGGAAATTGCGAGCAAGCAAAAATCGTTGAACCTTGTACTGAATCGAGCGGGCGGGCAGGCGCAGTCGCGCGAGCCGCAGTCACCGGGCAGCTCTGTGCAGATGGACATGGCGGCGGAAAAGAAATTGCGGAAAGAAATCAACGATGTGGCGGCGGACGATCAACTGATCGACTTGCTGGTGAATAAGAGCGTGACACGCGGCACAGAACTTGCGATTGTGCCTCGTGAAGAGAGCTTGAGTGTGACCTATGTGATCCCTGGTTTGATCTCGATTCCCAGCCGCGCAGATCATCAATTGATCCAGATTGGCGGCACACCACTCAAGAGCGAGTTTGTGAAAGTGGCAACGCCAGCCCTCACTGAATATGTGTACGACGAAGCACATGTAACAAATCAAAGCGGAATGGTGTTGCTGGCTGGGCCAGTGACGGCGTACAGCGATGGCGCGTTCGTTGGCCGCGGCGACCTGCCAACAGTGAGCGCCGGCGAGAGCTTCACTGTTGGATTCGGCATCGATTCGAGCTTGCGGGCACACAAAGAACTGGTTGAGCGCACAGAAACAACGCAGGGCGGCAACCGAGTTGTAAATGTGACGTATCGCTTGAAACTCGAAAACTTCGGCAAAGACGCGGCGGCGGTCCGATTGCTTGATCGCATGCCGCTGGCGCAGAACAAAGACATTTCGGTGGTGATGGGAACCGTGACTGCGCCGCTGTCAGAGAACCCGGAGTATGTGAAAACTAAGGCCAAAACGGGTATGTTGCGCTGGGATGTCAACGTGCCGGCGAACGGACCAAGCAACGCCGCGACAATGGCAGAGTTCGGAGTTGAGTACTCGTTCAAGATCGAACACGATAAGCAGATGATGCTGATGGGTGCGGTTCAGTAGATTGAACGTGAGAGGTTGAACGGCGCTGCGAACGGTGTCTTGGAATAAGACCTATAGGTCGTATAGGACCTATAGGACCTATGGCTTCAGAATTGGAAGCGGCACTGGTTTGATTGACTCGTCGCCTTTGAGAAACGCGCGAGTGCGATCAGTGCCGGGAACGAGGTCGAAGAATTCTGAGGGCTTGGCGTTTTTGAAAGTGGTGTATGAAAGTGCGCCAAGGGCAATCGCCAAAATCGCCGGACCCGCAAAGCGGAGCCGGTGAATGAGCGAGAGCAGCGGCGCGAGTGGGGCGGGCTTTTCTTCGCGCTGGCCGACGATAATCGTTGTCATCAAGATCAGCATCATGAGTATGAATGGTTCGTTGTATCGCTGCCAGAGTTGGAAACTCGCGGCCTGTGCCGCGGCAAATCCAGCGATCGCGGTGAGGCACACAACCGCATGGCTGGCTCGCATGGAGGTGAGGAATCCGCAGAGTGTGACAGCGCCAAGGAGTGCGAGCGAGAGAATGAGTGTTGAGGTGTGGCCCGCGATGATGGGGAGTTTGGAAGTGAATTGCCAGAGCCCGCTCCAGCGGCCGAGTGGAATTGACTCGGTGGTTGCGGGGATGATGGCGAAGAGAAGTGCGAGGACGATTGCGGAAATAAGCAGAGGAAATACGCCGCGGGTCTTGAGGGATTTGATGAAAGCAGGGAACCAGAATCCTGAGTAGAAAACGCCAAAGACTCCAAAGAGCGCGAGGGTAAAAGCGGGCGCGGCAGGGGCGTTGAAGAGGCGGAGGAGAAGCGGTTTTGTTGCGTCGACTGGATATTGACCCTGGAAAGTTGGAGGGGTAAGTCCGCCCCAGAGGTTGATGAAGTAGTAGAGGAGGAGGAGTGACGGGAGAGTGAGGAGTGCGGCGAGGAGGGTGAGTGGAATTCGGGACTTAAAGTTGCGAAGCGGCAGATCTAGAAGTTCGAACGAGGGCTGATCGTCACGCGAGAATTCTGGTGCCGGTTCAAGCCGGGACCGAAATGAGCAATAGGCGGCGACAACTATGGGTGCCGCAGCCCAGAGATGTATTTGGCGCACGGAGACCAGGAGAACTAGAACGATTGCCGCGCGGTAGAGATAGGTTCGCAGAAAAATCCCTGCGATGGAAAATCGAAGGACAAGCAGAACCAGCAACCATGCAAGATTGTCTGGCAGTACCCAGATTCCAGATGACAGAACATACGGACTACACGCGAGCGGCAGTGCGACTAGTAGTCCCGGAAGCACGTCTCGCGGTGATACTACATAGGAACCGTCGTCGGTTCTTCGCACACAGAGCGTTGCGGCGAAATATGCCGCAGCGATAGCAAAGAGCATTGCAGTAACTATCGATCCGAACACAGAGACATATTCGTAGCCAAGGTGGCGTGAGATGAACGCCGCGAGAACATGGAATCCGGGTGTTGTGGCAGAGAGGTAGTCGCTGAAATCAAGGTATGGCCAGTCGGCTGCGAACTTGAAAATGGCGTGGAAGTGAAAGTTGATCTCGTCATATCCACCACGCCCGGAGAAACCAAGAGACGTGCGAACTAAGCCGCAAATGACTGAAACAAGAGCGGCGAGTGCCAGAGTCAATCGCGCTGCCAATGGCCATTTGATGCGACGTTGTTTAGTGAAGAAATCAATCACGCAGGAAGCCTATCGGCGGAAAGCAGAGGTGTTTGTCTCTAAGACCAAATTGGATGCGCAATCGCCGCGCGATTTTGCCATGAAATCGTGCCCTGTGTTGAACGAACCTGTCCGATTGGTGGTATAGATAAGACTCAGTCAAAGCACTAAAACACCCGATAATGTCTGCACTTGGCGAATCTAGCTCTCAATCTCGTCCGACTTGCCCGGCCTGCTCAGTGGGTCAAGGGTGTGTTTGTGCTTTTGGGGCCGTTGTATGGGTTTGCGGATAAGCAGCCGATCAACTTCTGGTCGGTGGCTGCGTGCTTTATGGCGTTTGCGTTTGCCTCAAGCGGGTGTTATGTCATTAACGACCTGCGGGATGTTGAGGCCGACAAGGTGCATCCGCGGAAGAAGAAGCGGCCGCTGGCTTGCGGGGAAGTGACGGTTGGGGTGGCGCGGGTGTGGGCGATTGTGCTTCTGGCGGCGGCGTGGTTGTGCACGTTTGTGCCAG
>SXOY01000036.1 GCA_005776545.1 Planctomycetia bacterium
AACCCAGACCGGTCGGATCACCGACTTGAACGACAAATGGAAACTGCTTTGATCCCAGGATGCGGTGAAACGCGATGTCCGTGTAAAACCCCCCATCAGCCAGATGCATGAAGTTCAACGTTGAATTGGGCGCCTGGTCTGGCCGCAGCTCAAATGTCATGTTCCCTTTGGTAGTTTCTATGACAATGTTCTTATCAACCCAGGCGCGGACACCCGAATAGGCCTTGGAGGAAGGGCTAAAAACAGCTTTCCCTGATTGTGGATCTTCTTTTGCAACACCTCGATCAACCATGGGTTGAATAACCACCGCAGGACCGATTTTCTCAGTGCCAATCACAAGCTGAGCGTAAACTACTTTTGAGTCTTTTTTTCCCCAGAGATCTGGGAAAAGCGTGGCGAGATTTACGCCACCTTCGGATGCTGCCGCAGATGCGAGCGATTTTGCGGTGACTGGTTCAAGCAGTTCGAGCGTGATATCGCCGGTTTTCCCAGCTGGCACCTTTATAGTCATGGGAATCGGTCGATCGACTCCGTAGTACATTCGATCCGGGATGAGTTGGGCAAATGCTGATGTTGTGATGGTTGCGGCAGTAATCAGGAAAACACAAGTCGTAGTCATACACCAGTGTAGACTTGCGATGATAGTTTTGGTTCAACACATCTGCGAGCAATCAACCCGGAGGCTCGCCTTCAGATTCATTCAGACCCGTTTCCAAGTAATTCCACTGGCGGGGCAGCTTTGAAGCATCAACCTCAGATTCGTTTCTTGCCATGATGCCACCAAGCACACCCGATGGATCAGAAATCCAAAGTACGGCATTGTCAGCACGGAAGGCGTTTGAACCGCGGCGATGGTTGTAATCTGTCACGAGTCGCATTCCGTCGGTGAGCAAAATCGTTGTAGTCGGGTCGATCTGGCTCATGTAGAACTGATCATTTGGGCCCTTGCCGCGATAGTGATAGTTGCTGACAATCTTATCAAGCCCTTGATTCATCCATGCTGCGGCGTAACGCTGGTATGGGTGTTCGCCGTGGTGTGAGGGGCAATAGAAAAGTCGGGCAGCTGGTAAGTAGTCTGAGGCGTAAAGCAATCCGATCCCATCCCAAGGAGAAGGCTTGTTGGCGTCTGCTGGCGTAAGCGGCAAACGCATCGTCATCATCTCTGCCGGGTTTGACTCGCCGGAGAACTCCGGAGTGTTTCCATCGGGCGCGTGCACACTCGGTGGAAGGCGATCGGAATGATCATCGGCATACATAGTTATGCCAAGACCTATTTGACGAACGTTAGAAGCACAGGCTACGCGGCGTGCAGCTTCACGAGCACCTGAGAGCGATGGAAGTAGAATTGAAATTAGCAGCGCGACAATCGCTAAGGTCACAAGTGTGTCAATCAACGTAAAACCGCGAGATGCATTTCGCACCTCGGAAGAAGTTGCAATTGGCTTGTGGGTCTTCACGATGGCCAGTTCCTCCCATTCGAGAGAACAACGCTCGTCAGCCTACCAGAAGCTGGAAACAAAAGCAAGTCCAGATTTCCGTTAACTTAATATCGGATGTAGATGCCGCGAAACTGTTTGGGTTTCCTAACAAAACTGAATTGATGGATCCTCAATGCGAACATTTTACTAACTCTTGGTTATGGGGAACTTACACCAAAAACTCGTTTCTAATACACAGAATAGAGGATCATGTGGTATGCTGGGTGCGTATCTCAACTCAGATGCAATGCGGATTCTCGTTCGGGCATCCAAATGCATCTTCGTGGGCCGGTAGCTGTGGCGCATGACGAAGACAAATCCGAGCTAGCGCTCATGAAACGGGTTGCCGCGGGTGATGAAGCCGCGACAGCTGAGCTGTACGACCGATTTGGACAGTTGGTATTCCGGATGTCGATCCAGGCCATGCCAAGTCGAGCGGAAGCAGAAGATGCGGTTCAGGAAGTTTTCATCCGGCTATGGCGCACCGCGGGTCGGTATGACCCGACGCGTGCCGCGCTGGTGACATGGGTGATGCTTATTTCGCGGCGTCACCTGGTGGATCGGCTTCGTCGCACTCGAGCACGCGTAAAAGCTGGCTCGATGGAAGGTGTGGATATTTCTGCCGCACCGCTTGTGGGCGATGACATGCCTTCGATGGAGCGTGGGGAACGATTGGCGATTCTCCTGAAGAGCATTGAGCTGCTTCCGGAGCTTCAGAAGTCCGTGGTGAAGCGGGCGTACTTGGGCGGTCAAACGCTGCGACAAGTCGCCGAAGAACTGGGAACGCCGATCGGGACGGTAAAAAGTGCTTTGAGTCGCGCGCTGGTTCGACTGCGCGAGAGGGTGAACGAGGAGTTGGTATCATGACGTGGCAAGAGATGATTGAAAATGCACACTTGGACGCACTCGGCTTGCTCGATGAGCAAGAGCGTGAGCGGTTCGATATTGCATTCTTGAAATTGCCGGCAGATCTCAAGGCGCAACTGCGTGCAGAGCAGGATCGCGCGGTTCGTTTTGACCTGACCGATTCACTGGATAGTGACATTGAGTTGCCTTCGGAAATGAAGGCCACTGTGCTTGCGGCAATCAGAGCCGCCGCGGGCAAGTCGCAGAACGTTGAACACAAGGCCGGCAGAGTGCTGCCAATGTCGAAGAAGTCACGCGCAGTCTCGGCGATGTGGCGAGCATCGGCTCTTGGCCTGGCAGCTGCATGTGTCGTGATGGGTGGCGTGATTGTTCAGTTGCTTGCGGGCTTTCAGTCAGTCTCTGATCAATCCAAGCAAATCGCTTTCTCCGATCAGTTTGGCGCTCAATTCCCCCGCAAACCTCGCGATATCGCATTCAGTGGCAAGACGCTTCACACAATCTTCAAGGCTCAGCCTGGATTTGTCGGCGAAGCTGCGGTTTACCATCATCCAGAATGGACTGAGGGGCAGTTCCAGTGCTTGAATTTCCCCAGCCATGCTGGCGAGAAATACAAGGTCGTGTTGCTCGATTCGGCTGGCAATGCGGAGAAAGAACTCGCGATTTTCAAGTCAGTTGGCGGCCGCACCTTTGCAGAGATTCAAGTGGCTCCATCTCAGCTTTCCAGTCTGGCGATCGTACTGGTGAAAGACGACGGGACCGAGACCATCGTCATGAGAGCATAATAAGCACATGCCCGCGAGCAATATTGAAGTCAAAGAGGCAGCATATTGCTGCCTTTTTTGTTGGTACTCAGGCAGCCTTCTTGCCATATCCAACAGTTGGATCGGGCCACTTGTTCACATCCAGCATTCCTGCGAGCGCAATGTCGGTTTCAAATTTGGACTTCGCTGAAACCAGTTTGCGGTAGAGCAACCAACTGATCAGGCCTGCGAGTGACACCGTTCCACCCAGGATTCCTGCGGCACCAATAAGTCGACTGCTGTCGATAGACTCCGGCAACGCCGCTGCAGGTTTAGTGATAGTTGTGATTGCTCCATCATTACGTCGGGTTCTCATTTCCTGAGCCTCGCTCGCAAAGCGCGTAGCCAGAGCGTTCAACTCCCGTGTGGTTTTTGCCGCGCCATCGCCGCGTAGCTCGATGATCAATTGGCCAGGCGTTGCAGACTCTGTCGTGAGATCAGACTTCAAACGCTGCTCGACAGCATTTGGAGTCGAGAGGCTTGCAATCCCGAACTTACGCATGTGTTCAGAGATCTTCTCATTGAAGCCGGGGGAGACAAGCATTTCCTCATGGAAGTGCTGCCACTCTTTCAACTCATCCATCGGAAGTTCACGACCACGACCATCAGCCTCAATCGTCACGCGACTTGCGTAACGGCCGGGGAACAACTGACCTGCCGCAGCCCAGGAAAGACACGCGAGAATCAATACTGTCATTGCAGCAAAGAACGCACCGACACCACCGCGAGAGCCGGCCTGTTTAGCCTGCACCTTTCGTTGAGCATCATTCACCATCTGCTGCGCAACCGCGAGCTGGGAACGCTGAGAGATGAGCTGCTCGCAGATTTCGAACCGCGAACGGAGTGACTCTTCGAGACTCTTTTCCTTCTTCGCTTGTTCGCGGCGAAGACGACGGTGAATCCGAAGCCGGGCAATTCGCTCCGGCGGCATTGCCGGACCTTTGACCGGAGAAGCGATTTGCACTGGTCGAGTTGCAATCTGCTTTTCGAGGACATCGATACGCTCAAGATCAGCATCATGTGCGACTATTTCAGCACGAAGGCGGTCTTTGAGCAGTTCCAGTTTTGCTTTCAAAGCCTGAGCATCCCCGCCGACCGGAGCGGAGTTTGAAAGTTGCTGCTGCAGTGCATTGATCTGTGCCTGCGTTGACTGACAGTTTGCCTCAAGTTCCAGAATCCGTGTTTTTGCCGCGTTCCACGCATTGGAGCTCTCTACGACCTGGGCTTGCAGGTTTGAGTTGTCCTTACGTAGGTCGTCCATTTGCGAGACAAGCGAGTTCGCAGTCGCGAGTTGAACTTCCAGAATTGTGATTTGCTCGTTCTTCTCTGAGAGCGAATTGCTCATGGAACTAAGCGCGAGCACTGCCTGCTCACGCTCATCAGACGCATCGCCCAGCGCAGACTGAAGCGAGACACGTTCGGTTTCGAATCGCACTCGAGTTTCATCGAGTTCTCTGGTAACAGAATTGTGCTGCTGCTGCGCTGCTTCCAGGCGTTGTTGTGCAGCCGACAGGTCGTGTTCCAGTGACGCAATCGTGATTGTGTCAGCCTCGCCGCGTGAACCGGCGAAATCAAACTGGGTACGAAGCTCCTGTGCTGAGCCTTCAAGCTGCGTCACGCGGCGCTGCGCTGCGGCAAGTTCCTGCTCTTTTCGCTGCGCCAGTGCTTCGTTTCGCAGGGCGAGTTCCTTTGCCTCTCCCAAAGCCCGGTCAAGCGAGGCGGTACGCTGCTGCAGGTCCAGATTCTGGGCCTCGAATCCCGCAACCTTCTGCGCGGCGATCCGACATTGATCCTGCTCTGCCCGAATCTCCTGCTCAAGCTGGGCTTGCGTCAATACCGCCAATTGAAATCTGCTTGTTTGGGCGGCGAGTTGGTCATCTTGCTTCGCCAGAGTTTGGGACATCTCGCACAATTGCGCCTGGAGTGTCGTGAGTTGGGCGTTTTCCTCTGCGTGGCGAGTACGAAGCGCAGCCAGTTCGGCAGCGGCAGTCTGTGCAGCGTTCTCAGCGATATTGGCACGCTCGGCAGCACGAGCAAACGGAGCCTGCAGTTCCTTCTCAATCTCCTCACGAATTGAGGCTCTCATTGGCTCGATTTCTTGCAGACCCTGCATACGCCTCTGAAGGTCTGCAATTGTCGCGGCGGCAGTCTCCTGCTTTTTGAGGAACTCAGCATGTTCACACTGCGAAATCTCAGCCTGACGCTGGGATTCTTCGAATGAGTGCCGGAGAGTCTCGAGCTCGTTCTTGAGCTGATCATTCGCGTCATGAAGATCGCGAGTCGCATCGCTCACTCTCGCACTCTGGCGACGAACATCATCAAGTGCTACTTCGGCGTTCTGCGCTCTCAGTTTGTGTTCAGAAGTTTCCTCTCGCGCCGTATCAAGGTCTTTGCGTGCCAGCGAAAGCAGTTCTTCGAGCTTCTCTCGCGTTCGAACTGTTTCCGGGTCAGGAATGACAATCGTCGGTGTTGATGCAACCGCCGATTGCGCTTCTTGAAGTTGCTTCAGAAGCGAGGCGACCCGATCCTGAGTTTCTTCAAGACGATGGCGATGTTCGCTCAATTCTCCGCTCTTGTGTTCGGCAAGTGCTTGAGCATCCGCAAGTCTGCGATTCAATTCCACGAGTTTCGCATCGGTCACATTTGACTTCAATTTGTCTTCAAACGCTTTTTCGCGGCGGTCAAGCTCTGCCAGTTTGGCTTCCACACCATTACGAACTGTCTCGGCGACTGCGAGCTTAGAGGCCAACCCCTCTTCACGTTGCGTGAGCGAGTTCTGAAAGGCCTGGGTTTGGGCCGCGAGTTCTGCAGCTTTGGCCTTCTGACGTTCAGCCTCCAGGGATAACTCGCGGCGCACACGCTCGTACTCGGTGTTCTTTTGATCAAGCTCCGCCGAGCGACGCTTGAGGTCGGATTGCATTGTCTCGATACTCCCGCGAAGTTCCGCGCCTGGTCGATCGGGTGCGTTGCGCCCCGTGGGTCCTGATGAACCTGGCACCGTTGAACTCGGCGACTCATTCCGAGGTTTGCCCGAGCAGAGTTTCTTGAGCGCATCGACACTGCTTTCGAATTCCGCAAGCAACGAGACAACTTCTGCATCCGCAGGTTTAGCCACGGGAGAAGCATGAGAGGGGACAGAGAGATTGGGGCGGGGCGATTTGTCTTCTGGCACAGCAGGACCCTCGGGGAGCACTCGAAAAGTGAAGGTAATTCGACCGGTATATATAGATATCGAACCGCAGGGTGCAGATATCGACCGTGAATTGGGGTAGACCTTCGGGTTCGCGCAGTTGCGAGCGGGTAGGAGGGAATAAACGGATCAGCGCACGCGGCTCTTGGGTTGCATGCGATTTCTCGGACCATCCGCTGCGTCTGGACTATGCTCAAATGATGCAGTGCATAGAGCTTGAGAACGATGACATGCGGGTCGCTGTGCGGGCAGACCTGGGCGGCGGACTTGCCGCGTTGGAAGTGAACTTTGATGGCCAGTGGATCCCGGTGCTGCGGGGAAATCGAAATGCGACTTGGTTCAACGACCTTGCGTGTTATGTGCTAGCACCCTGGAGCAATCGAATTCGAGATGCCGAGTTTTCGTGGGAAGGGAACGACGTTGCTCTGCGAAGCGATTGGAAAGATGGAACCGCGATTCACGGTGATGTCAAGGAGGCTCGGTTTGAGATACTGGATCGCTCGCCGCAAAGCGTGCGGATGCGTGTGATTCGAGACGGCTCGAAGGAACAGAATTGGCCATGGAAATATGAATGCACAGTGCGTTACCAACTGGATGAAATGACCTTATCGCTGAATGTTGAAGTCAAGAACTGCGATACTCGTGCAATGCCAAGTGGGATTGGACTGCATCCGTTTTTTGTCACTCGACTCAACAATGCCGCCGCGGCGGTAAGCGTTCCTGTCGCGATGCGATACACGTGTGAAGGAATGATGCCGGTTGGTGAGACTCTTGACGATGAACTGTGTCAGTCACTGCGTGAAGGATGGAAGGT
This sequence comes from Planctomycetia bacterium, assembly GCA_005776545.1. The sequence goes on from SXOY01000036.1 coordinate 7,150, forward strand.
CAAGGGTGGACTCGACGATGTATTTTCACTTCATGACTCTGAGTTTGAGGCGAGTATTGCATGGCCCAGTGTGCTCCGCCTGAAATTAACATCTCGCGGCGGCTGCGGGCATGCTGTGATGTACAGCGGCGAAAGTGGCGTCGAACCTGCGTTTTTCTGCCTTGAGCCGGTCACCCATGTCAACGATGGAATGAACCTGGCGGTGCAAGGATGGAAGAACACGGGCGTACGAGTTCTGCGGCCGGGGGAAAGTGTGCGTCTAGAGACTTCATTCGAATTCGCGAAACCGTGAGGGGGTCAAGGTGGCGATGTTTCTCGTGAAGACTGAACCGAGTACCTATTCCTTCGCAGATTTGCAACGGGACAAGATAACTACGTGGAGCGGCGTGACGAGTCCGGCTGCGCTGATCCAGCTTCGACTCATGAAAGTTGGCGATGAAGTGCTGGTGTATCACACCGGTGATGAGAAGGCGATCGTGGGTCTGGCAAAGGTGGTAAAGGCAGCGTACGAAGACCCGGACAACCCTGGAAAGAATGATCGCGGCGAGCCGAAGTTTGCGGTTGTGGACCTGGCGGCGGTCAAAGCGGTGAAAACGCGGGTGACACTCGCGGAGATTAAGGCCGATGCGCGGTTCAAGGAATTCGGGCTTGTGAAACAGAGTCGATTGAGCGTGATGGGGGCGACTGATGCCCAGGTGTCAGCGCTCAACAAATTGCTCTTTGGATGAAGGACGACCACGGGATTTTCGAATAATCTGGCTTGACTGGCAAAATCTGTCAGCTCTAACAGAACGGGAGAAATGGAAACGCAAAGCTCTCCGAAATCTCAAGGTAGAGACGAATCAGATGAAGCTACAGAATTGCTCGGCGGAGTAGTCGTCGCCATCATCGGCCTTGTATTCTTGTTCTTTCACATTCCCCACATCGCGGAAGTCTACCGAATCGGAAATGGGGCAACTGCGGCGGCAATTGTAACAGTGATCGAAACCAAACGAAACACACTGTTCGATGACAACCACTCGACTTCATCATTAAACAATAATCCAGATCCATGGGGTCGATACTACATCACGACAGCATTCAGTTTTTTTCACAACGGGATTGAATACCACGGCAATCGACTCACTGTCTTTGAGGAGTTCTATGAAAGGCGCACTGCCGCGATCAAGGCCTACTCGAAGTCGGTTACTCCAGATGGAAAAGCAACTGTCTATTTTGACCCTGACGACCTGTCGAGTGCAGTACTTGAAACGCGCGTGACATTTTCGGGGCTCCGGTATCTGATGCTCGGCTCTGCCTTGATGAGCATGGGAGGGCTTATCTTGTATGGGCACTGGCGTCCCCATTGGCGCCAACCAGATTCTCACCATTTGGTGCGGACATTCAAAGGCGGCCTGACTGCCTATTCGATTCGGGGCGGCTTCTCCAGAATCCTGCGTCGATGCATGAATTTCCAGATCGCCGTATGGCTCATATTGTTAGTTGAATCGTTTTTCAACTTCGAAATCTCGCCGACGATACTGTGGATTTTCCCGCTTATTCCGCCGGTGTTCATGCTTGGCGTGCCGTTTCTGCTGTACCGATACTTCAACCGCAGTTCCCTGAGCATTGAAATGGATGACGATGCAGAAGTGCTTCGAATTTTCAAAGCAGGCCTGCTGGTACGAACGTGCCAGGCGGAAATGAGTTATTCGAATGTCATCGACGCGGACAGTGTTGAGAGCTCAAGAGGAGGCATGCGGGGCTCGGCACCGCACACCCTGGTGTTGTATTCGAGCGACAATCAACAAAGAAAAGAGATTCGACTTGATGGATTTGACGTTCCATTCACTTCTTGTGAAACGGTTCGGGCATTGATTCTCGCGCGAATCAGAGGTCGAGGTCAGACGTGATCGACCAGGCAATGAAATGCGGTTGGCTCACATTCTCAGCGGAACTTGATTGCTTTCACATCAATAGATGACGCTGGCGGCTTGGGGTCCATGTCTTCCATGGTCTCGCGAATAATCTGTGATACTGCCCAGTCGCGGTACCATTTCTTGTCTGCGGGAATGATGTACCACGGAGCATCTTTAGTCGTGCAATTTGAGAGCGCAGCCTCGTAGGCGTGTTGATAATCCTGCCACAGTTTGCGTTCTTCGAGATCACCGAGCGAGAACTTCCAGGTCTTCTTGGAATCGTCAAGGCGGGCCTGCAGGCGTTCCTTTTGCTCTTCCTTGGAAATGTGCAAATAGAACTTCAGAATCGTGACGCAGCCATTCTCCACAAGCATGCGCTCGAAACGGTTGATGACTTCGTAGCGTTCATCGCAGGTTTTCTTTGAGATCATCTTGTGAACGCGGGTGATCAGAACATCTTCGTAGTGGGATCGATTGAAAACGCCCACATCGCCTTTGGCAGGAATCGCTTTATGAATGCGCCAGA
>SXOY01000378.1 GCA_005776545.1 Planctomycetia bacterium
CTACTTCGACCTCTTCCGCCTCAACTTCAACAGCCTTCGCCACTTTCTTTGTCGTCGCCTTCGATTTCGGTTCTGCCTTCTTGGTTTTCGTCGCCACTATTCAACCTTTCGGTGCATCCCCAGGTCCCGCACGTTTATCAACGCACAATCGACACCCCGTGCGGCAATCTCTGGGGGACTACACAATAGCACCGCACGCGTCAATTTGCCACCACTTTCCTGCCTCTCCATGCAACACCACGCAGTTCTGTAATTGCCGATTTCCGCCCGCAAACGCCCTGTTTCCGATATCCTCCGGAACACCATGAAAACTCTCACCGTCATTCTTGCCTTATTCATCCAGATTCCAGCAGCCCATTCACTCAATGCACAAGGGACCAAAGCAGATTACGACCGCATTGACAAACTCGAACGCCAATGGCATCTTGCCCATACCGCCACCGACCTCAAACCTCAATGGATCAGCGGCAGTACTCTTTGGTACACCTCAATTGCAAATGGCCGTCCGCAATACTTCTTCGTAGATGGTGCAACCGGAACTTCCCGTCCGCTGTTTAACCATCAGACTCTCGCGCAGTCACTCAATCTCGACCCACATTTTCTCAGCTTTGATCGACTCGAAGTGAACGCTGATCGTGCGCTCGCACTTTCCACATTCGGCACGCACATCTGGTCCATTTCTCTCAGCACCAGTTCCGCCACAATTGCAGACGAGGTAGAGGCGCAGCGGTTTTATCTCTCGCCTCTAAGCGAGCCAATTCCTAGCCGCGCGAGCAGCCACTCAACCACCATCATCCTGAAAAACACACTTGCCACAACGCTCTCTATCTTCTGGATAGATTCCGAAGGACGTCGCCATCCGTATGCAACGCTGCCTGCGGGAGAAGTTCGCCGCCAACATACATTTTCAGGTCACACCTGGATCGCACTCGATGATAATGGCAAGGTGCAAGGCATCTACCAAGGCGGCACACTCCCGGCATTTGCCGTATTTCCATCTCAGCCCATCGCTCCGCCTTCGGTTCCATTTACGCCCGCTCCTGCGCCCAAACTGCCCGGCGATGCCGCCCCTGACGGGGCATCTTCCATCATTCGGTCAAACAACAACCTCGAACTCTTCATCACTGCAACGGGAGAACGAACTGCTCTCACGAAAGAAGGCTCTGCCGACGACACATTCGATGGTCAACCGATGTTTGCCCCAGATTCCAAACACGCGATCGTGATGCGCACACGCCCCGCGCAGCAACACCCGGTTCACACAATCGGATCTTCGCCACGCGATCAAGTCCAGCCGCGACTTCACACGCAGAACTACCTCAAACCCGGCGACCAGATCGCGGTCTCAAAGCCCTGGCTCATCTCTCTCCCGGATGGCGCAGTATCCAAGATCGATGACTCACTCTTCGCAACACCGTGGGACATCTCCCACGAACATTGGCTTCCCGATTCCTCTGAATTCCTCTTCGTCTATAACCAGCGCGGCCACCAACTCATGCGACTGCTCGCCGTCAACGCACAGACCGGTACTGTCCGCACGATTATCGACGAGCCATGCAAAACATTCTTCGATTACTCAAGTAAGCTCCTGGTTCACTACCTCGACAAAACAAACGAAGTCATCTGGGCCAGCGAACGCGATGGGTTCAATCACCTCTACCGCTACGACCTCAAGACCGGCACACTCAAGAATCAAATCACCAAAGGAAATTGGGTATTCCGCGGCATCGACTTTCTCGACGACGCCTTACGCCAGATCACATTCCGCGCCAGCGGCATCATTCCAGGCCAGGACCCCTACTACATCCACCTCGCCCGCATCAACTTCGATGGCACTGGCCTCACGGTACTGACACAAGGCGATGGAACTCATCAGGTCGAATGGTCACCTGATCGCACCCACTTTCTCGACCGCTATTCGCGCGTGGACATGGCGCCAGTCCTTGAACTCCGTTCTGCCGATGGCACACTGATTTCTGAACTCAGCCACGCTGATACTACTTCACTCTCAAACGCCGGTTGGAAACCGCCAGAGCGTTTCGTCGCCAAGGGCCGCGATGGTGCCACCGATATCTCTGGCATCATCATCCGCCCCTCAAACTTCGATCCTTCGAAAAAATATCCGGTCATCGAGAACATCTACGCCGGCCCGCACGACTCCTTCACACCCAAGTCCTTCAAAGTCTGGTACGGTCATCAACAGGAAATCGCCGAACTCGGTTTTATCGTCGTCCAACTCGACGGCATGGGAACCAACAACCGCGGCAAAGCTTTCCACGACCTCTGCTTCAAAAACCTCGCAGATAGCGGCTTCCCTGACCGCATCGCCTGGATCAAAGCCGCCGCCGCCAAACACCCCGAAATGGACATTTCCCGCGTCGGCATCTACGGCGGTTCCGCAGGCGGCCAAAGCGCCATGCGTGCTCTCATCGACCATCACGATTTCTACAAAGCCGCGGCAGCAGACTGCGGCTGCCACGACAACCGAATGGACAAAATCTGGTGGAACGAAGCCTGGATGAGTTACCCAGTCGATGCCAGCTATGAAGCCTGCTCCAACGTCGCCCAAGCTCACAAACTCGAAGGCAAGTTGCTGCTCACAGTCGGCGAGCTCGATACCAATGTTGACCCCGCATCAACAATGCAAGTAGTGGATGCCCTCATCCGCGCCAACAAAGACTTCGATTTCCTGATCATTCCCGGGGCTGGTCACGGCGCAGGAGAATCAAACTACGGCCGCCGCCGCAGACAAGATTTCTTCGTCCGCAATCTACTCAACGTCGAACC
>SXOY01000379.1 GCA_005776545.1 Planctomycetia bacterium
GGTGGCACCAATGAAACCTCGTTGATCGCTTCTGGCGGAGTCATTGTGCAATATGTAGATGCGACAGCAGATCGCACGTTGGAAATGACGGCGCAACGAGCTGTTGTATTTATGGATCCGTCACCTGCGGAAAAAGCAGGGCGTGTAGGAGCAGACAAGGTCCGTGGAATCTACCTTGAAGGCGGCGTAAGCATCAGTGATGGGAAGAACAATCTTCGAGGGCAGAAGGTCTTTTACGATCTGCAGAAGAACAAGGGCGTTGTCCTTGATGCGACCTATTGGACATTTGACCAGCAACATTCTCTCCCACTCTATGTTCGCGCGGATGCGGTTCGTCAGGAGTCACAGGATACGTTCAGCGCTGAGAACGCGCGGTTGTCAACAACTGCTTTTTTCGACCCAGATCTTTCACTTGGCGCACGATCTGTCACCATCACACGCACGGATTCCTTGACCGCGCCGCCAACTATTGCTTCAGCCCCCAGCCCCACCATTATCGAGTCGATAGATGGCTCGCTGCTTTCTGAGTTGCCCTCAGGCGTGCACCTTCAGGCCCGCGGTGTCACGGTTCGTTCGTATGGCTTGCCGATTGCCTATCTGCCCGGATTCAATGGAGATCCTGGAAATCTGCCGATACGCGAGATCAGTCTGGAAAACTCGAATGCGAACGGCTTTGCAGCCAAAGTCCGATGGAATCTCTATGGATTGTTAGGTCGCAAGCGACCTGACGATTTCAATGCGGAGATATCAACCGATATCTACTCCGAACGCGGGCTGGGACTTGGGACCAATCTCTCGTGGACAGGAAAAGAAGCACAAGGCTCCATTTTTGCGTACGGCCTTTCGGATGATCGCGGGACCGATGTGTTTATGCCTGGAACCAAACTTAAGCGAGACGGCGGCGTTCGAGGAATGATCCTGGCAGACAATCGGTGGCGACTTGATGATCAATGGACATTGTTCACAGAAGCCTCGTATGTTGGAGATGAGGCATTTGTCGATTCGTTGTTTCAATCTCTACAGGAAACACGCCGCGAATTTACGACTCAGATGCTCGCGGTGAAGCGCAGTGGCAACAGCTATCTCACGTTGCAGGCGAAGACCTCGCTCAATGATTTCGTGACCAATGAATACCTGCTCCAGAGTCAGGGATACACAGTTGAGAAGCTACCGGAAGCAACATATACACGTCTCAACGATGATCTGCTTGCGGAACATTCTCCGGGCTTATTGACATGGACGCATGAGTATCGAGTCGGCGTGGTTGGATTGCATTTTGACAAGCCATTTGCCTACGAGCGCGGGTTTGCCAACAACACGCTTGCACAGAAGGCCTTTGGCATCAATGGAAATCAGACCATTGCAGATCGGCTGAAAGCTGAAGGATTGTTCCAATCCAACGTGCTGCGAGCGGATACGCGACAAGAACTTTCCAGCCAGCTCACACTTGGACCGGTGAATATCAATCCCTTCCTTGTTGGGCGAATTACAAGTTATAACAATAATTTCAGTGCGTATTCATCGAACAGCGACTCAGACAAGACTCGGTTCTGGGGGGCCGCGGGAACACGCTTCAGCACTTCAATTCAACGAGTCGACGATTCGGTGCACTCTCAGTTCTTTGATCTGGACCGGATTCGTCACATTGTTGAGCCGGGGATCACACTCTGGTCTGCCGGAACCAACCGCGATCGAACAACATTGCCGGTGTACGACGATGCGATTGAGTCGCTTGCTGAAGGAAGCCAGGCTCGAATTGGGATTCACCAGGTCTGGCAGACCCGCCGCGGAAAGGCTGGAAATACGCGGAGCGTGGATGTTTTCAGGCTTGACACTGATTACGTGGTTTCATCTCGCGATGCCGATCGGGAATCACCGCTTCGCCGCTATTACGACCCACGTCCGGAGCTTTCAGAGGTCGGACAGTTTTTCGTGACCGATGCTGTGTGGCAGGCAACCGATTCGCTTGCGATCACCGGAAGCAATATTTACGATTTTGAGTTGCATCAGTCAGCGCGTTCGAGCGCGGGGGTCATTCTGGAACACGGAATTGATTTTGCCACATTTGCTGAGCTTCGACACATCAACAGCCAGGATTCCCAATATTTCGATGTTGGCGGGCGTTATCACCTCACTTCGAAATACACGGTTGGGGCGATTGCCAGCTATGGGGTGAAGGATCGAAATTTCCAGACTGTGACATTCAACCTGGAACGGCAATCGACTTCGGTCGTGTTTGGGTTTGATGTCAATTACAATGCGATCACGGGCGTGACGGGATTTGGTGTGGTTTTCAGGCCGATCGGTACTGGCGGTTCGGGAGCTGGAAGTCGCAATTTCGGCGGCCTTCCCGGCTCAGCGTATGGAAGATAATATTAAATCCGTCCAAAGAGTTTTTCGAGGTCTTTGATTGTGAGCCTGACCGTTGTCGGGCGGCCGTGAGGACAATTGCTGGCGCGATCGACGGCTCCGCGCAAGTCCATCAGTTCTGCAAGTTCTCCCTGACTCAGGCGATCGCCGGCCTTTACCGCGGCTTTGCAGGCCATCATGTTCACGATATCTCGCATTGCCTCTTCGGATGCCATTTTCAGGCCGCGGAAACTCTCATCAGATTCCGCACGCTCCAGCAACTCTGCAACAAATTCGCCGGGATCAACACCAGCATCAAAAAGAAACGTTGCGAATGCATGAACTCCGACGCTCGTCGGTCCCATCGCTTCGGCTTCAATCCCCATTTTGCTCAGAAGTTCCTTCAATTGCGGCAGCAATTCCACCCTTGAAGAAGTGGTGGAAACAACTGCGGGCATCAGCAGTCGCTGGCTTTCAAGGACACCACTTGTCATCCGCTCGAGCAGGAATTCGAACATTACGCGTTCGTGCAACGCATGCTGATCAACGATGAGGACGCCATGATCGTCCTGGGCAACGAGGAAAGTTTTGTGTACCTGGAGTATCTGCTTTTCTGGTTTGGGTACTTCCACCAGCGCTGGCTGCTCCTGGACCTTTGCAGCTTCCATCGTAGATCGAAGTGATTCGTAACTGAAGCTGTTCTGTGGGCGGGCGGGTAAGGTGCGTTGAAAGAACTCTACGAATTGTCTGGTGGCTTCTTGCCGCACTTGAGGAGTGGGCGGGGACCATTCGATAGCACCACCTTGACCAGGCGCGATCGCTCTGGATTCGTCACCATACACCGGTCTGCCAATCTGGAACAGTGGCGTGAGATCGGCCTCGCGCAGACTGCGTCTCACACTATGAAGCACTGCACTGTGAACCAGCGAAGAGTCTCTGAACCGCACTTCCGCTTTTTGCGGGTGGACGTTGACATCGACCAGTGCCGGATTCATGTCGATCATGATGACCGCAGTTGGATATTTTCCCGGCTCGATGAGGCCTCGAAATCCCTCACCAATTGCGTGCATAACAGTTCGGTCACGCACCGGCCTGCCATTCACAAAGACGTGCTGGGCCTTGTTGGTGGCACGAGCAATTGAAGGTTTGCCTATTACACCCCATAAAGTCACGCCGCGGACATCATCATGTTCATCGGCGTGGACATCCAGCAACTCGCCAGCGAGTTCCTTACCAAGAATTTCCAGCATGCGGTCGCGCGGTCCCTGTGCTGGAGAGAGGTCATACACGATCTTGCCGTCAACAACCGCTTTGAACCCGATTGCCGGATGTGCCATTGCTGCATTTTCAAATGCCTCGAGGCACCTACCTTGCTCGGTTGGAATTGTCCGCAGGAACTTTCTTCTTGCCGGAGTGTTAAAAAACAGCGTTCGGACGGTCACACCTGTGCCGAGAGTACCCGCCGCTGGTTTTACTAATCCCAAGACATCTCCTTCGCAGGAGAGTTCACTGGCCCCGACATCTTGCGGCCGCCTGGTGCGGATCAACATCCGGGAGACACTGGCGATTGATGCTATTGCTTCGCCCCTGAACCCCAGAGTCCCGATGCGTTCCAATTCTGCGGACTCTTTTACTTTGCTTGTTGCATGAGCGGCGAACGCTAAGGGTAGGTCCTCGGTAACAATCCCACAGCCGTCATCGGTCACGCGGATCAATTCGATCCCGCCCTGCTCGATTTCCATCACAATTCGAGATGCGCCGGAATCAAGTGCGTTTTCCAGAAGTTCTTTTACTACGCTGGCAGGCCGCTCGACAACTTCACCGGCCGCGATCTGGCTTGCCACTAGTGGTGACAAAGTCCGAATCCGGGCGACGGTCCCGGAAATAGCAGTTTCTGAAGTTGTGTGTGCCTCTCCCACACCTAATCCTACCGCCGCAATTGCCTGGCGCACGGCTGTTGACAACAGACTTTAGACTCGATTTTGACTACGCTTACGTCATGGAAAGCACCATTTTCTCCAAGATTATCGCGGGCGATATTCCCTGCTACAAACTCTACGAAGATGACAAAGTTCTGGCATTTCTCGACGTTTTTCCGCTATCCCGCGGCCACACGCTGGTTATTCCAAAAGAGGCACAACCGACACTCGACCTGCTTTCGGATGACTCCGCTGCTGCTATCGGTCGAGTGCTTCCGCGAATAGCAAGGTCTGTGATGAAAGCCACCGGAGCAACGGCATATAACATTTTGCAGAACAACGGCGCAGAGGCACACCAGGCCGTGATGCATGTTCACTTTCACATCATTCCCAAATTCGAAGACTCCGGACTTGGA
>SXOY01000037.1 GCA_005776545.1 Planctomycetia bacterium
ACCGAATTGCTCCCGCAGGAAATTGTCGATAAGTACACTTTCCGTGAGACCAATCGCAAGCTTGAATCAATGGGTCGCGTCGTTGAGTCCGGTGGCACAGACCTCCCGGTCGGCGCCATGGTCTCGCGCGTTGAACTTCGCGAAGCCAATCTCAAGGCTGAATCTGCCGGTAAGGAACACGCCAAGGTTCGCAAGGCTCGTCCGGCCACCGGCCGCACGCTGCTCCTGGGAATCACCAAGGCTGCGCTCTCCAGCGATTCGTTCTTGTCTGGTGCATCGTTCCAGGAATCCACCAAGGTGCTCACCGAAGCGTCGCTCCGTGGCGCGGTCGATCATCTCGTTGGCCTCAAGGAGAACGTGCTGCTTGGCCACCTCATTCCCGCTGGTACCGGCCTCAAGCCCTACCAGGACATCAAGGTCAAGTATCTGGTTGAGGAACCACTGGAAGAAGAGATTGATGAAGACGAGATCATGATGGAGGCAACCGAAGCTGCTGAAGCTCTGGGTGCATCCGCCGATGATCCGCTGGGCGTTCCTCAGATTCAGATTCCCGGCTCCTCATCGCGTGATACCGTCATCGGGTCACCTGAGAACTAAATAGATCGAATGTAACATATCTTCAGCGGACCTTTGCATCAGGCAAAGGTCCGCTTTCTTTTTGGAGTTTTTCAGCATCAGATAGCTCGCAGCATCCCTTTCCGAGCACGGCCTCAAATTGCCACGAATTCATGGCCGGAAAAGCTGTGCGGGCCGTCTTCAGCATCAATCGCACGTAGGGTGTGCACATGCTGCAGCCACTGCAACAACCTGTGCGAGCAATCAACCCTGCAAGGTCAAGGCCATCCTGTGCAGCCAGTGTCTTCAGTGCTGAGAACGAAACGTTATGGCATACACAGCGGTCAACCTGCACTCATCGCTCCCTGACTGGATTTATTGTGCCCACTCGCGCCAGTCTGGCACATATCCCGGACCGTTATCGTGTGTTGCCGAGCCAGCGTGCGATCGATCATCAAATTGACTGTCGGTCGCCGGGCTGAGTCCTCTCACCGAACCATCACCTCGAGCTGTCAGTGATTTGCCTCTGGCGGAGTCTCGTACCGTTTTGCGGTCATGCCGAAATGCGGTTGTGGGAAACCCGTTTTCGGTCCAGGAGTTGCCGCCAAAAAGGAACGGTGGATCCAATAGCGCTGAATTGGAAGGCTGAGCAGTGGGGCTTCCGCCTGCCAAAATCGTATCGGCAAAAACGAACAGCTCGGTTGGATGTTGAATCTCATCTATGCGGCGCCAGGGACGAAACCCAATCGACGCTCCCCAGCCTGGAGTCTTTGCAGGACTCAGGTAGTAGCCGTTGTAGCCATAGGTACTGGTCGGCGCTCGAGCAGGACCTTGCGCTCGATATGAACCCCAAGTCTGATTTGGACATTCAAATGCTGATCTGGCGGCGAGCGTCGCCTCTAGAAATGGAGCGATGAATCCGGCTTCGTGATCTGGTCTTGTCGTTGGGGTTCCGTGGGTCCCCCACCAGAAAAGCTGCTCGCCGTTGGGACCTAGATCGGGCGTATCCCAGTAGGCCAGCGGCATGACTCGCCCCTTATAGGTATCTGCGTACATCGTCCAGGCCAGTATCAGCGATCGCTGGTTTGACATACACGCGACAGTTCGAGCAGTTTCACGTGCACGACCAAGACCAGGAACCAGCAAACTGATGAGCAATGCAATAACGGCGATAACCACCAGAAGTTCGATCAGTGTGAAACCTGAGATGGAAGAGCGGCCTCGTGGCATCAATGTCCATTTCTATGATTTTCATCCAACTTCATGTCGTCGCCACGAACAAGCTGATTCAGTACATCCAGATCGGCCGCGTTGAGACAGCCGTCGCCGTTGACATCAACTGGTCCGCACCAGAAGTATGCGTAGAGGTCTTCGACATCTAACACTCCATCGTCGTTCACATCACCGTTCACGGGAGTTGGACCGAATGCATGAAGTCCTAAAGCGCCGATCGAATAGAGGTTCCTGCCAGCGATTGAAGGACTGGAGCCAAAGCCTGAATAAATGGTCTCTTGAAGCTGGTTGTAACCAATCAAGGGTGCGGTTGCAATCACGTGCATCCGGATTCCTGCCGCGAAACTGCCGGAGGACGTTGGCAATTCACCGACATATAGCCGGCCGTTCTTCTGGTCGAATACTGGCTGGATGCTCCACCCACCCATTCGCGATATTCCCGCCGAAGTCCAGGTCGTACTCGCGGACCAACCCGTGTCACTGGCCATTTGCAAAGTTGGCATTGAGCCAAAGCCCTGAATCCCTCCCGACATGATCACTTTGCTGGAATTCAGTACGACAGGGATCGCCGCGGAGCGATTTGATTTGGTTGTCCAGATAAATGTGCCCGAATCGGCATCGATTTTCTCAGTGTCTGATGCCCAGATATTTCCCCAGAACCCGTAGCTTGATGCAAAGACGTATCGCTTGCCCTCGTCCTGATGAATTCCCACGCCGCCGAAATAGCCTTCGAAGATGTCATTCTGCGTGCACCACAACTGGCAGCCAGAATCCACGTCGAAGGCTTGAATCGAGCCAGGCGAAACCTGATACTCGCCGGTCGATGAAACGAACACGGTGCCGTTGTGGTACGCGGGAGTGTTGCCACTTGTGCCGCGTAACTGGGCAGACCACACGATTTCACCGGGCTGGTATGGGTTGATGGTTGGTACAAACTGATCGAGGTTGATGCAGTAAAGGTTGCCGCCGGTTCCTGCGCCATCGTAATCGGTGATGAAGAGGCGGTTGGTAAGCGGACGATCCTGAGTGATGCAGGGCGAGGCGTTGATGATCGACTGCGGCAGCGTTCGTTGCCATACAAGCGACCCGGTCTGAATGTCCAGACATGTGAGTGCTTGTCCGGTTCCGACCACAATTCTGTTTAGGCGTTCATCAATTGCCGCAGAGGACCATGAATCAGCGACGGCTGCAGGAATCGGTGCGGCCCATTCCATTATCCCTGTGCGGCGGTTGAATGAATAGAGATTCCATGATCGAACAGTCTCTGAAAGGACGCTGCCAATCGCAAACGCCGATCGTCTTGAAACCATCGGACATTGCTGAGGGACAAACGCAATCGGTCGAAGCACTGAATCAAACTGCGCAATCCAGGCGGGGGAAGCGAGTGAAACTGGATTGAAATCACACGAAAAAATCGTGGAAGTTCGCTCCGGTCCACCCGCGTACTGCGGCCATGTTCCTTGTGCGAAGGCCCTCCCTCCAGGGCCTAAAGCACAAAGCACCATGACGCATCCCCCGATCTGGAAAGCACATCTCCTCACAGCGAGGCATCCCTCCTGCGTCTAACTGCACCGCATCCTGTTGCTACCAGCGCGACCAAGATCGCGCTGGGAGCTGGGACCGGTGATACATCTGAAATAGCATCAACTTCTGGCGTTGTATGCGAGCCGGAAGCATTGCTGATACGAACAAACTGAATCCACTGGAGACCAAGCGCGCCGATATCGACGCCGGCGCCGCCGCCGGAGCCTTTGTATCCGGTGATAATCTGTGAAAAGTCTTTTCCAACCCAATCGAAGTTTGGATCAACTGGTTTAGTGAAGTCAGTTTCGACTGAACCGTGAGTGGTTGACCAAGGATCAGTCAGGTCGGAATATCCGAGCGTTGGGAAAAGTCCGTCGGCCTCAACTCCGTTTGCCAGCACCCAGTGGGTTCCATCCTGAGAAACTTCAACTGTGCCGCCTTCGGAGGAGAGTTCATCTGCGTGGAGTGAAAAGTTGATGGGATCCCAGAAGAAACTGTTGCCGAAAATCAGAAGATCGATTCCAAACGGGTTCGCGGCATCGTTTTCAACGCGATGGTCAAACGCGAGAACGAGCGACCCGCCGCGACCAACGGTCACAGTTTCATCTGGATCAAAAGCGGGATTGAACGGGTGGACATTACCGGGGTAGCCGTATTGAAGTCCGGTGAAACGAGTCGGAGCACCCACGGCCGCAGCAGCATGATCATTACCAGTGGCACCAATGCCGGCGGTGTAGCTCACCACACTTGAAGCAAATGGGCTTGCAACATCTGTTGCTCGCGCAACTCCAGCGCACGCAGCCAATACCGAGGCGGTCATCACAATCCGAGAGAAATAACGCACAAACACACCCTTCATCATGGCATCAAACGTGAGCGGAACAGGCATGCAGGAGCACCCAGTTTCACGTTCAAAGCCACAACCTTCACTCCGTTTCGCGCGGAGCGGCTCCAATACCTGAACAGGGCAAACGCACAACAGCCCGGTCCGGTGGTCCCTCGCGGTGGGATTCAAAAGCAGTGGGAGACTCGGAAAAACCAGGCGGAAACAGACCTGCCGAGTACGCCGCTGCCTCCCTAAATCGCATGAAACACAAGCGTTCATGCGGCGCGAGGGGGTCCAGCACGTAAAGCCCATGTGCCAAAACACACAGACTCCACGCTATTGGCAGGTCTTCCGGCTCGGGGCAAACGGGCCCTGCCTTCCCAACCGCAGCGAAGAGTCTTCTAAAAGACAATCCGGCACGATCAGTGGCATTCCTGGACCCGCATAGCTCCCCTTACGGCGGCGCGTCCGCGGTGGATTCTCACCACACTTCCCTTTTCAGCCCGCAGTTCCAAATTGCTGCGAGCACCAATTACACTGTCAGCATATCGAAACCAGCGGATCTGTCAAGCCCGGAACCGGTGTTGCAGGGTCGGAATCCGGTTTTTGACATAAAGTATTGCTGATTAACGAGTTGCAGAAAGATCGTTGATTGAGATTTCAAGGAGATAACGAAGGATCTCGTTTAGAAGCCCACACCGAGCACAAGCGGATAAGGGTCGCTTTTTCAATCGGTTTGGTGGTGAAATCGCTGCATCCGGCGGCCAGGCACCGTTCCCGATCACCTGCCATGGCGTGCGCGGTGAGTGCGATGATCGGAAGTGTGCAACCCATAGATCGCAGTAGTCGCGTCGCTGAATAGCCGTCCAATTCGGGCATTTGCATATCCATGAGGATCAGATCAAATGGAGCAGGTTGCCTGAGTGGTGCATTGGGATCGCTGCTGACGCACATGGCTTGAACTGCCAAAAGCCCATTATCTGCGGGAGTCACTGTTGCGCCAGCCTTGCTGAGGACCAAGGCGACGAGTTTTTGATTGTCTGGTCCATCTTCGGCGTAGAGGACGCGCACGCCCGCAAGCGATAGCGATTGCTCGGTCTTGGGGCTGGCGCCAGTCGTCACCCGATTTCGTGAATGAGTGTTTTCGGGCTTGCGCAACACCGTCTGGGTCAGCGGTCCTGTGGCGACCGTGGCGGTGAAGATACTGCCAGTGCCAAATGTGCTGGTGACGGTCAGATCGCCGCCGAGCAGTTGTGAGAGCTTCCTCGCGATGGCGACACCCAGACCCGTGCCGCCAAATCTGCGAGTAATTGTCTCGTCAGCTTGGGAGAAGGGTTGAAAGAGCTTGGCTATTTGATCTTCAGTCATGCCAATGCCGCAGTCAGCGACCTCAAACGCAAGAGTTGTTGGAACGGTGTCTTTCTGGAGTGCAACTCGCAGGGTGACGCCCCCGGCGTCGGTGAACTTGATGGCATTTCCCGTCAGGTTTATTAAGATCTGTTTGAGTCTGAGCGGATCGCAGAGAAACGTCTCTGGTACTGTCGTTGCGTATTCGATTCGCAATTGAATATGCTTAGCGACTGCGCGAGGTAGCATGAGAGTTACTATATCATTAAGTATTGTTGCTATATTTGTGGGGACCAGCTCAATGGTCATCTTTCCCGCTTCAATTTTAGAGAGGTCGAGAATATCGTTGATAATGCTCAACAGGTGATCGCCATTGCGGCGGATCGTCGCGATTGCTTCGAGTCTCCTCTCCCTCGAGAGTTCGTCATCGTCTTCTTCCGCCAGAATATCCGCAAATCCGAGGATGGCTGTCATCGGGGTTCGGATTTCGTGGCTCATGTTGGCGAGAAAATCACTCTTTGCCCTGTTCGCAGCCTCTGCAAGTCGGCCCGCCCTGAGAAGTTCGCTCTGTGCATTTTTGCGCTCAAATATGCGTCCGAGCTGATCTCCGACGTTTCGCAGTACCTGTACGAAACTCTGATCCTCACGGAACTCAGACGTGCTGAATAACTCCACGATCGCCACCACCCGCCCTTTGGTTTTGATGGGAAATCCACAGGCTGATCGCATATCCAGCGAAGAAAGTATCGCACTGTGTTCGCTGGTGTCGGAGTTTATGTCGGCCAAGAAATGTGCTTCGCCAGTTTTTGCAATCTGACCCAGCAGCCCGGTGTGGGTGTCGAAACTGAATGACGCGAGGGAATCGCGTATGGCGCCGTCATTGGCCTGGTCAGCGAAATGCCATATGTCGGCTGTAACAAATTCACCTGGAGTTTCGCCCGATGGGAAAAGGGCGACCCCGATCGGCCAACCCGACATTTCACACACAAGCCCAATTGAAAGCTGCAGGGCAATTTCAAACTGCTCAGTTTCCGCTGCGATCGCGGCTACTCGGTGCAGCAATCTGCTCTCATTAGCCTGTCTTTCGAGTCGTTTGCTGGCCTCCTGGAGATCCTCTGTTCGCTGGGTAACTCGTTGTTCAAGGGCGGCGGCACTTGCAAGGAGTTCCTGATTTGCGCGATACAACTCCAAGCTCTTTTTTTCCAGGAGAGACTCTGCCTCTTGACGCGCACGCTTCTCGCGTTCGAGCTTTTTCTGGAGTAGCTCGACTTCGGTCATGGGCTGTTCTCGCACCGGGTGAGTAAGAAGCGAACGGCAGAGCCTGATGCGGCAGGGAGGTCTTGCCTTTGAATTTGAATCGATTCCCGGTAATGCGATGCGCAGCCTGCAATCAACCCATGTGCCAGATCAGCGAAATGCCGAGATGACGAGTAGATCATCTCAGCTTGCCTGGGTTCAAGTTGTCGAAATTGAAACTGGGGCAATTCCGCATCGGGGTAGAGCTTGCGTACCTCTACATGAATATGTCCATCGATCTTGGACAGAAACTCAAATGCAGTTGTAACGCCCTCGAAAAACTGCGGGAATCCCTTCACAAATCGCCCGAACAGGTGCTCGCCAAAAGTTCGTATCAGCACATCGGGGGCAATCCCGGTGGTCTTACTGAGTTGCATAACAAGTGAAACCAGTTCGCGGTGGTCATAGGTCCCCACGGTTGTGTAAGCACCCTTGGTGAGCAGATGAGCCCCGTCAATGATCTGCTCGAGAGTCTCAGCGCCGAATTTCGTTTCTACCAGGTCAAGGAATTCTGTAAACACGATGCCCTTCATGGCCGGCCCCCCCCCTTTGCCACGATTCAGCGCCAAAGAACTGGCTGTCCATCAGTGGCGACACAGAATAAAATCCCTCTGATTTGATAGTATCCAAGTATGACCTTGCATGTGCGAACTTACCTCCAACCCCAAATATCGGACAATTGAAGCCTCGATATTGCAAACAACAGGAGGATTGGCCCCCTGTATTGGCTGTTCATGTAGTGCAAGGCAAGGTGTACTCCACCAGAAAAGGGGAGTTGCATTTTCTTGCGCCGGTTGGTCCCCCTGATCGGGGAGATGCCTTGGCTCGAAACCCAATCCTAACGGCTGAGCAGGTTTCTAAGTGCATTCTTGAGCTCTGGGAACTTGAACTCGAAATTCTCGTCTCTCAGCCTCCGGGAAACAACATACCTTCCGTATAGCGCCAGTTCTGGGTCGGTCCGCAATATCAGTCTTGCACCGATTCGAACCAGAGGCGCTGGTGCGGGCAACCCCAATGGCATTCCAACGGCGTGCCGCAACTCCCGCATGAATTCGGCGTTTGAAACCGGATTAGGAGAAGTTGCAACATATGCACCTTGCATCGACTCATCAAAAATTCCGCGTTCGAACAAGCGGTTCATATCCAGTTCATGCAGCCAGCTCATTCCCTGCATTCCGCTTCCCACCGTTCCACCTAATCCAAATCGCGCCAACCGTGCGAGCGTCTTCAATGGCCCCCCGGATTTCCCCAACACAAAACTCGTCCGCAGTACAACCCGTCTTGTCCGCGGCATATTTACCGCCGCAAACTCTGCTTCCCACGCTTTTGCCACTGTCGGCGCAAGCCCATATCCAAACGCCGAATCTTCATCACAGACAGTGGTGGGAGGATCTCCATACGCATGCGCAGTACTCATTTGCACCCACACCGGCGGCGGGTTCTTCGCCGCAGCGACCGCAATCCCCAGCACCCGTGTCGCCTCCACCCGCGATCGCAAAATCTCATCGCAATGCTCGGGCGACTTGATGCAGTCAACGGTGCGACCAACCAGATTTACTATGCCGCGTGCTCCGGAGATTACTTCCGCCCAGTTTCCAAGCGTTCGAGCATCCCACGCAACATGTTTCCAGGGACCGGCAATGGGAGAGTTGCGCGAGAGAATTGTGATTTCGCATCCGAGGGCAGATAAGTGCCGAGCCAGGTTTAGCCCCAAAAATCCACTGCCGCCGGCAATGACAACGCGGCCACAGGTTGCTTCGACATCTGTCGTCATAAGTGACTGTAGGAATGTTGGATATCGTCCTCGCCAAACGGCTGATAAACTCTGACCACATCGGGAGTCCAAACCGCACTGCCAAAACTCGCATCATGAACAACGATCCG
>SXOY01000038.1 GCA_005776545.1 Planctomycetia bacterium
CTATATAGAACAACGTATCAATGTGCCAACGATTTCCAACCAGCCCTTCGATGCCGGAAGGCGCGGGGAGCGATTTGCTCTCAAGTAGATGTTCGATCCACGGATGTTCGATTCGAGATGAGTAAAAGTACTCACGCAGTGGTGCAACAAATACTCCGGATGTATCCGCATGCCTCGCCGCACAAATCTGTAGTCGCCGAAGTGATTCAGTCATCCAGTGTTGAAATCGGGGGGTGACATGGGCGCCGGGATATGGAGTGAACATTGCTGGTGCCACACGAGAGGCGATCGGATGTGTGACAACCGGCGAGTGCATGGTCACGCGATGTCCACGCTCGGCCAACGTAATTGCTGTTGTCAGCCCGACGACTCCAGACCCTATTACTGCAATCTGTCGACTCATTGCCGGTGCCCCTATTCAAGCCAGTCTTTTGCTTTGAGTTTCATGGGCACATATTCCTCGGTGACATACGAAATATCTTTGGTGATAAGGGATTCGACTTCCATCTTGAAGCCGTTCGAGAGCAGACCCTCGATTTCACGCTGCCACCCTTTGTTGTCAATGAACCAGGGATAGGCCGCTATCTCCTTTGCCCGCTTGATGTCCGTGTCGTTCATATCGATTTTGACATCGTCCGAAAGATCCAACTTCTTGAAATCTCCGGCTCTAATGCCAATGAACCGGGCATCCGGGATCGCCAGCCGCTCTGATTCAAAGGCGAGGGAAATCGAGCCTTGCTTGATCACACTGAAGATGTAATGCCCCCACGGATCGCAGTCGAGCAGACAATAGACGGGCAGACCCAGTTCAACATTCAAGCGACGCAGAAGACGGCGCACGCCGCGGGTGGGCTGGCCGCTGCCTTCGGTCAAAATGCAATTGTGCTTCTCCCAGAAGCGATCTTCATTGAAGCGTCCCCACACGGTGTCTTTTTCGACATGCAGGACAAACTTAGCATCACACTTCTTAAACTGAATCACATCGGGCTCGACGATGCCCGGAATGGCGTACCCCCCAGTGCCCATTCTGCGGCAGTCGATTTCATCGCCGTTATCGATGATGGTGATATTGCCGACCATCGTGCCACGTTTCTTGGCATAGATGTGGAGCTCCTCGCGCAGCGCCTCCAGCGACACTTCCAGGTCCTCAAGGATGCCATCGGACTCATCCTGGCCGCCAAAGGTCTTTTCGCCGCCGGTGCCCTGAATCGTGTGCAGTCCTTTGTAGAACATACCGCGGAGGCTCAGTGTCTTGTCGACATCAATCAGTTCACGCACCGAATTCCCATGCAGAAGGGTCTGCATGAATTGTTTGGCCTGATTGAGATTGAATAGCTCCCGATCAGACGCGCCATCGCCCATCTGCAGGATGCCTTTCTTCTTGTTCCAGATCGTGTTGGACTTGGTGCGGCTGGGGACTTCAAACTTGGGCTCTCTGCCTGAGAGCGCACTCTTCGTCACATCATCCGCCAGAGACACTATCTTTCCAAGCGTGGACTTGTCCCGCTCTCGCATTTTCGCTGATCCGCCAGGTTTCTTCGCCATAGTAAAAGTCCCTTTTCACCATCTGATCTGAACCACTGTACGTCAATCTACCTGCTATTTGTTCACAAACCGCGAAATGTCCAATTCCCGATCCGGGTCCTTCAGTTCAGTATTCCTTGCAAACTCAATCATCCTGTGCAACATCCACTGCCCCGCCGCCAGCGTGTGATCCAGCGTCGAAATCAGCAGCAGCCCGGCTCCCACGCGTGCCGAAGCCAGCACATCAAACGACTTGGGAATCCCAGAATCATGTGTCCACGCCAGCCGAATAATCGGATCAAGATGGTCTGCCAGTCCCAGCTCATCCGTCGGCAATGCTCGACATGTATTCGCGAGCAGGTCATTCAAGAGCAATGTCATCACCGCATCGCTTTCGCCAATCCCAATCACCGCGTGTTCAACATTCGACTCAACAATCAGCGGCAATACACCCCAGGTATTGATCCACTTCGAATCAATCCCGCCCGCATGCGGCCCGGCAAGCAAAATCACCCTGCCGCCAGCGTGCAACTCCTTGTCGATCTCCGGTGTCAATCGATGCGTGACCAACGCGGTCTTCTGCTCCAGTCTCTTTGAGATCAGTTCCTGAGACAGTATTTCGTGTCCAGCTTGCCGCCGCGGCGACCAGCTTGCACAAGGCAATCCCCACCCACTTGAATATCCCCGCTCCTCAAACGTCGGTTCCAGTTCCTTGCTTGTGAATCCTGCAACATTCGCCACCATTGCAAATTCCGCTTCCTCTTTCGGAAGTACAACGATCGACCATGAATTGGAATACCCGCCGCATGTTGCCGTGATCGTCAATTGTGTCGGCACTTTCACCAAATCGAGGATAATCGGTAAATCTCGCCACACAATGTCGCCAGGCTGAGCGCTGATATTCGCGGCGACTTTCACGTCTTCATACGTAACAGCCAATTCGCAATCAACGTTCTCCCGCGAGAAGTTCGAAAGCCCGATCTCACATTGAAGAGTCTGCCCGCCGCGGAACCCGCGAAGATGCCCAGGTGTCTTGAGCAACAGCACCACATCACTCAGCCACGGCTTCATCTCTTCCGGCGACATCCGCCAATTATCAAGATCATCCATCAATCCCAATCGGCAAATCGGCACATCGCGAATGCTGTTGGTGACAAATCCCGCATTGCGAGGATGAGTTCTCAACACCTCCGCCTGAAACTTGCGATGCTCAATCGCGAACTTCTTTCCCTGACTCTTAAATCGCGCGAG
This sequence comes from Planctomycetia bacterium, assembly GCA_005776545.1. Next base: position 2,776 of record SXOY01000038.1, read on the forward strand.
CGTCTCCCCATCAATCTGCCGCGAGATGTCCCGCTCATACTCCGCACACTCAGCCAACCCCCGCGTGATCCACCACGGCGACCCCACCGCCTTCATCGCTTCGACATCGGGCCAGCCATTTGAAATAATCGTCTCGCCCATCACAAACGGCTTCGGCGGCAGTTGCTTAATCCGGGCCTGCATGTCCTCATGGAACCTCACCCACCGCCCGCAATTGTCATACACATGGTCATCATACAAATCCGTCTGTTCCGGCGGCGTCCACTCCACAAACCCAGTTTGAATCTGCCGCAGAGTGTTAGGCAACATCGCCGCTGAAGTCTCCCACCACCACTTGCCAAGCTCTTTGTCAAACGTGTCATGCTCGCACGTCGCGCTCACAATGCAAACGCTCACGTGCTGTCGATCCCGCCTCAAAAACGCGTCAAACAGACGCCGATACTCGCCCATGCAATCCTGAGTCATCCGACTCTTCCACACCGGATGCTCTTGCCAGATGATCAAGCCCAGCTCATCGGCGATTTCATAGAAATAGTCCGGCGGGTAATACATGCACAGACAGATGCAATTGAACCCGCGTGCCATTATCTCGCGAAACTCTTTTCGAACCTGTTCCCGCGTCGGCATTGGTGCGATATGCCGAGGTTCATGACCCCAGTACAACATGCCGCGAATCTGGAGAGGTGTGTCATTGAGCAGAATCTGCGAATTGTCGGGTCCGCCCGTTCGCAATGTCCGGACTCCAAAGGTCCGCCGAACGACTTCAAGGTTGCCTTCTACCTGAAACTCGATTTGGGCTTCATAGGTCTTTGGCGATTGCGGACTCCATTTCTCCAGCGGCACGTACCGCTTGAATTCCGCGGTCAGCAATCTACCGCTGATTGTCGCAGTCACGGACTGGTTCACATACTCGCGAGAATTCTTAATTGTGCATTTTGCTGTTGCTGTTGTAGTTGGTCCCGACAACTCAGCAAAGACGCGAACCATATTGGTTTGGTCGTCTGTTTCAACCCAGACTCCCGACGGATTGATCGCGATTGTTCCAGTCCTGCGAACAGTCACCCCGCCCCAGATTCCAGCGTGTTGCGCGCTCAAGACATCGTGAAAGCCCTTGGTAATATGCCCGTTTTCCATCACAACGCCCTTGCCGGGCCGCGGTGCGTGCAACTGATCAACTCTGACAGTCAATTGCGGGGGCTTCTCTGAAATCTTTATTGCATCGGTGATATCAAACTCAAAAGGAAGATAATCCCCAATGTGACGCCCGACCTCAACGCCGTTGACAAACACCCAGCAGTCAGTAGCCACACTCTCAAATCGAAGTCGAGCGCGATCGCCATACCTCACCCACTCAAGCACTTCCTTCGGCAACTCAAGTCGATGCCACGCCACCCCATTCGCATCCATCCCCAGCACCGACTGCCACGCACTCGGCACAGCAATATCCCGCCATCCATCCTTCGGCGGCCGAGTTTGCCAACTCCCCGTCAGTCCCTGCGACTGCGGGTCGTGGCGAATCTGCCA
>SXOY01000039.1 GCA_005776545.1 Planctomycetia bacterium
GCCGAAGATCTTTGAGCGTAGTCTGCGCGGGGCGAAGTTCAAGCACTCGAACTTCTTCCTGAGTCGATGGATATCCGACGCTCATGCGCATCAGGAATCGATCAAGCTGATTCTCTGGAAGCGGAAACGTCCCTTCAAATTCGTAGGGATTGTCAGTGGCGACCAGCATGAATGGCGAATGCAGCCGGTGGGTGACACCATCAATTGAAACCGAGCCATCGCTCATGGCCTCCAGCAATGCGGCCTGTGTGCGCGGGCTGGTGCGATTGATTTCATCTGCGAGGACGATATTGGCGAAGATGGGTCCGGGCTTAAAGCGGAAGTCGCCGCTATCTCGCTGATATATGCCTACTCCAAGAATGTCGCTTGGGAGAAGATCAGGGGTGAGTTGAACACGGCTGAACGAGCAATCGACGCTTTTTGCAAGCGCGGTGGCAAGCAGGGTTTTGCCCACACCCGGGACATCTTCGATGAGGATGTGCCCACGTGCCAGCAGGCAGCAGAGCAAGCGATCAACGACTTCGGGATGGCCAATAAACACGCTGCCAATAGCCTGTCGTACGGCGGCGAGTTCGGGGTTGTGGGGAGGAATCTGGGCCATGCGGGGCAGAGTGTAGAAGGGAAGGCGGCAGGCTGACGGAATCTCGTACAGGTATCCGCCAGTAATCTGCCGTACCCTTGCAGCGACTCATGGCAACTGAAAACGGGCAGCCTGCCCAGCCAATTCGAGCACAGATACTCGCGAGGGAACTCAGCGGCGACCTCCCATGCCTGAGTTGTTCTTACAACTTGCGTGGATTGTCGGTGCGCGGACTATGTCCAGAATGCGGGCTTGCGATTCGCGCAACACTGCTCGCGGTTGTTGATCCAAAAGCAATGGAACTTCAGCCGATTCGCTGGCCGCGGTTGGTCTATTTCGGGCTGGTTGTGTGGGCGGTGAGCTCGCTGGCTGCGGTGTGCTGCACCTGGGCGATTCGATTGACCGAGTATGTCGCAGCATCTACCAATGCGCCGCGGCCACCGCTCGAAGTGCTTTCATTGTGCGTTGTTGCCGGATGGCTCGGCTCAGCCTTCGCGGCAGGTCTGCTCATTCGGCCACATGCAAAGTTGCCAAAGTGGACAACGCCGGGTGTGGCACTCGCCGCGGCGGGGTATGTGATGCTGGCAGTTGTAAATTTCCAGATGCTCCGACATCTGGATACAACCCAGCCCACGCTTTGGGTTGCTGGCATAGTTCCGCCATTGACGCGAACCGTATTGCGCCTCGTGGAAGATGCTTCGGTTTTGTTGATCATCGGTGGGCTTTCATTGCTCTGGGGTAGTTTGCAGTCCCGGTCGGTGTTGATGCGCAGCGGCAGGCTGGATCGTCAAAGTGCAGCAAGCATGTACGCGGCGGCGGGAATCGTTGCCAGCGGCGACGTTATCTGGCTGGCATTGTCGCCGCCGGTTGGCAGCAATATTGATGGTTCGTTACTGCGGTTGATCTGTCAGTCGCTGATTGCTGTAGGCTCAATGTTGCTGACGGTTGGACTCATGGCAATCCTCATGGATGTCGGACGGCTTCGCCGTGTCATCCTTGCAATGCCATTTTCTCTGGATCAGGTGACACAGCCAGAGGGGGGAGTTGAATCTCCCTTGCAAAAACCGACGGGAGCCGTGGGTGGGGGTGGGGCGTGACCGAAGGCGAACGGGCGCGGTTTGATGATCTGCTTGAAGAGGTTATTGAGAACGTCCCCGATGCAATTCGTTCGCTTTTGCAGGAAGTTCCAGTCATCGTGCTGGACCAGCCGACTATTGAGATCATGAAAGACCTGGGCCTGGATCCCCAAAATGAAGAGGATCTGCTCTCGATCTGCGGCCTGCATTCCGGGGCCAGCCAGACCGAACAAACGGTCGAGGCGTCGCTTGAATTGCCGCCGCAGGTACACTTGTTTCGCAGGGGTATCATCGATCTGGCGGGCGGATGGAAAAATGATGATGAGGAAGCGGCGATCTATGAGGAAATCTGGGTTACGCTGCTTCACGAGATTGGTCACCAGTTCGGGCTTTCAGAGGAAGATCTGGAACAACTCGGATATGAATAGGTAAGGAATTGGCTCTTGCTTCAGCGTGCCCAGGCACGCACAAGGAGGATTGGCATGAATCGTTTGATCTGTTCAACTCGTTTGTTCGCAGGTGTGGCGATGCTGCTGGCAACAGCTGGGGCGGCGATGGCCGCAGACTCGGTTGCGTTTATCACGCTGCAAGGGAAGATCACGGAGCAGGAATCTCCGCTTGCCATGCTTGGGCTTGGCAAAAACAAGGGTGAAACAACGCTGCGGCATCTGTTTAAGACGATCGACGAAATCGCAGCGAATTCAGCGCAGAAGGGGTTGATCATTCGCCTGAAAGATGCTGAACTTGGCATGACGCATGTAGAAGAGCTTGGCGCGAAATTGCAGGAACTGCGTGCCGCGGGCAAAAAGGTGCAAGTGTTCAGTGAGACCTATGGACCTGCTGAAATTGGACTTGCAAGTTTCGCTGATACAGCCCTGATTCAGTCTGGTGGCGGCGTGATGTTCCCGGGAATCTACATGGAAGAGATGTTCCTCGCCGACACGCTTGCATGGGCGGGGTTGAAAGCGGACATGGTGCAGGTTGGCGCGTATAAGGGCGCAAGCGAGCAGATGGCCAATGCGCAGCCCAGCGCAGAGTGGAACGAGAATATTGATCAACTGCTTACAAGCATGTACACGAACATGCGAGAGCACGTGAAAAAGGGCCGGTCGATCGATGATGTCAAGCTTGACAAGATCATGGAAGATGCATGGATGGCGGATGCTGAACCAATGGTGAAAGCAGGCCTGCTCGATGCGGCGGTTGATTTGCCAAATCTTGCGGACGAACTAGCAAAGACCTATGGCACAGAAGTTTCGCTTGATTCCAGCGTCGGCGAAACTGAAGCGGCCGCGATTGATATGAGTAATCCACTCATGCTCATGCAGATGTTCTCAAAGCCTCCTCAGGCGGACCCGACGCGGGACACCGTTGCAATTCTGCATATTTCTGGCACGATTATCGACGGCGACTCAACCAGCGGCGGGTTTGGCGGCGGAAGCGGATCAGTTGGTTCACGCACAATTCGGAATGCAATCGAAACGCTGAAAGACAACGACCACATCAAGGGCGTGATAGTCCGCATTGATTCGCCAGGTGGTTCGGCGATGGCGAGTGAAATCATGTGGCAGGGCCTGCGGGCACTGGCCGCAAAAAAGCCAGTATGGTCCAGCGTTGGTTCAATGGCGGCTTCGGGCGGATATTACGTTGCCGTGGGCACTGATAAGATTTATGTGAATCCTTCGAGCATCGTGGGATCGATTGGTGTTGTGGGTGGCAAAGTTGCGATGGGTGGGCTGTTTGAAAAGTTCCATGTGAACACAGTCTCTCGCGCTCGTGGTCCGCGTGCAGGGATGTTCAACAGTACAACAGTCTGGAGCGATGCCGAACGCGAACTGGTTCGCAAAAAAATGACCGAGACCTAGACCCAGTTCACCAGTCGCGTTTCGGCTGGGCGAAAGGGGATCGATCTGGACAAGACAGCGGCCGGGCGTTTGTTTACCGGCAACAAATCACTTGATCTGAAGATGGCTGACA